>NZ_JBLVPI010000022.1:0-38028 GCF_048284325.1 Flavobacterium esculini
TCAATTTACCCCGAAATTAGGTGGTCAATTTGAACTGGAAAGTGGTGGTCAGTTTGCTCTGGAACTGGTGGTCAATTTACACTGGAAAGTGGTGGTCAATTTGACCGGTTTTTCCACTAACCTACTATTTGATTTTATTTTTTTTGCAATTATTGTAACAGTATTACTAGCCATATTTATTTCTGCCATAATATATTTTTTCTTTGTAACTAACAGTTGGGTTCAATCAAATTATAAATCCGATAAGCTATTTCATTCTATAATTAGCGGCATAGTTATAATAGGAATTTACTTCACTATAAAAACAATTATAAATAAAAAAATTAAAAATTTTCATAATAGTTTTCATAATATACCTCATCTCTTATTAAAAGGAATACCAAAATAATTTGATAAATATTAATCATTTACACTGAGCAAAGTAATCAAGCTCTAGTCGTATTTGACCAAATGCGGAGATTAAACGCATTAATAACCGCACTATTTGCGGATAATAAATTTAAGTGCGGAGAATAATTCATATATTTACCGCAAATTACGCGGAGAATAATGAAATATAGCTATCAAAATGAAAATTGGCCATCCTTTACTTGGGACGCAACCGCATTGCAATCACTACTTGGAGAAGTAAGAAACAGGCAGGGCAAACTCATGGGAAAAATGGAAGCAATGGGATTTGCGCTGCAGGAACAAGCTTTGTTAGACACCTTAACAGTTGATGTTTTAAAATCCTCTGAAATAGAAGGTGAACTATTGAATACGGATCAAGTACGTTCTTCCATTGCTAGACATTTGGGAATGGATATCACAGGATTAGTTCCTTCTGATAGAAATGTTGACGGAGTAGTAGAAATGATGCTCGATGCCACACAAAATTTTAATTCCGCTTTATCAAAAGACCGATTATTTGGTTGGCACAACTGTTTATTCCCAACAGGAAGAAGCGGAATGTATAAAATAAATATTGGCCGATGGAGAACCGACGATAATGGTCCCATGCAAGTAGTTTCTGGTGGTTTTGGAAGAGAAAAAATACATTTCCAAGCTCCAGATGCGATTCTTTTAGAGAAAGAAATGAATCAATTTTTAGATTGGTTTTCTAATGAAAAGACTTTAGATCCCGTATTGAAAGCAGGAATTGCCCATTTATGGTTCATCACCCTCCACCCTTTTGATGATGGGAATGGTCGTATTGCTAGAGCTATTACTGATATGCAATTATGTAAGGCTGATGGTAGTTCTAAACGTTTTTACAGTATGTCAGCACAAATTCTTTTGCAACGTAACGAGTACTATACAATTCTGGAACAAACTCAAAAAGGGAATCTTGGCATTACAAAGTGGTTACAATGGTTTTTTGAAAACCTCTTAGCGGCCTTGAATGCAACAAATAGTACCTTAGAACAAGTACTATCAAAAGCTAGTTTTTGGGAGAAACACAATAACATATCATTGAACGAAAGACAAAAATTACTTCTTAATAAGATGCTAGATGGCTTTGAAGGGAAACTGACCACAACAAAATGGGCAAAGATTACAAAATGTTCTCCTGATACCGCTTTAAGAGATATTCAATATCTAATTTCAAAAGAAATCTTAATGAAAGATGATAAAGGGGGAAGAAGCACATCTTACACTATAATTATGTGAAAAAACTTGCACTACATTATTAAATATTTAAAAATCAATTGATTAGCTATTTAATAGCTGATTTTACAGAAATTAGCACCAAATTTGACCAAAAATCGGGCTGTTTTTCTCTTTAAAAAAAACCTGAGAAATCCTTAAAAAGAAGACGCTTTTTATTTATATCTTTGTAAAGTATTGATTTTACTGATAAAAAATCAGTATGATTACCGGACAGATAACAAATGATGTTTTTTTCGCAGTAAAATTGCTAATTTCCGTAAAAAAAATAAAAAAATTATTCCCATACTGTACCTTATGAACTGTCAAGTATTATAAAATAAGGCTTGTTAATTTCTGCATCGGGAAGTAGCAGAACAAACTAAATCACTAGTATTTTAACTCGATTTATACGTTATTTTTAGATTTGTACCTCAGTTGTACCTCAAAAATTGAAGTAAAAAAAATATTTTTTGGCTAAATCATGACACTCACAAATAGTCACCTGGGACACCTACCAGTTCACATTTCTATGAGTACAAACATGAAGATTGTAGCATCTGTGAATTCTGTAAAAATGAATTTACGAGAACTCTTTTTTTGTAATGCTTCACCGCTTTCCCTAAGCTTTCTTGGATGTACTTTATAATTAGTAGAAAAGAGTAATTTAATCACCTCTTTTTTTCTAATTAAACCTGACTGACATCAGAATGGTCTGTCATACTTTAAAAGCTTTTTATTCTATAAAATACTCCTATTCAACAAGATAATATTTTAATATGATTTATAATTCAAAGATTAAAATTCAATAAATAAAATCTAATGCAGCATAAAAAAATAAGTTAATTAATAGTTAAACAACTAATTTACAGTTATTTACTATTTATAAATTGTATCTTTGAGTGTGGTTTTGATTCCTCACTTGAGTAAAACTATCTGCAAAGAAAAGTTGATTCAAATAGTCATTTCAAACTGAATGGAATGAATTGATAAATGATAAATCAGAATCTACATCGGAGGTCCCTTAAAAGGCCTCCTTTTTTTATTGTTAAAAATTAATTTTTCTCTTTTTTTCCTCATTATGTTCTTTAATTCCAAACAATCATTATATGATTTACTTTTTCTTTTCTTCGTCAACAATTAGCTTCAAAGAATTAATATAATCAGTATCAAATTCTATAACTCTTATCTTGTTTTGCTTAAAACTCATTTCTCCTTCAAATTTTCCTTCTGTTCCTAAAAAATCTATCACTAGTTCTTCGTCATTTAGCTCTATGAGTTTACCAAGATAAACAGCTTTATCTGACTTTTTTGTAATCTGGAAAATTTTATATTTATTTTCTAAAAAATTTATAATTGAAGCTAAATCTTTAAGCGGAATTATTTCCTCTGCGCTAGTTTTTAACCCTTTAAGTTTAATTACTCTTTCTGTGAATTCATGATCTTTGTCTTGAATAATTGACTTTACATTTTTGTTTTTTAATATCGTATAGCCATCAATTATAAAATCAACAGGATTATTTTTCAATAAAATCCAATCTTCAGTCCAATCAATAAGAAAACCACTAAAAATATCTTTTTTGTCTTCAAATTCTATTGAAATTAATTGTCGTAAGTATTTTTCCATTATGTCTTTTAAGTTTTGGGAGCAGTCTTTACTAGCCTTATTTCGCCGGAAGGTCAGGATAAAAAACTTCAAACAAATCTAAATTTAGCTAATAAGTAGGTAAATATATTGGATTTAAACTACAATTAAAATTCTTTTCAAAAAAAGTCACTTAATAATTCTTAAAAGAACACGAGCCGTAAAAGTTTACAAATCGCTTTTAGAAACCATGCAGGGGGAATCTTTTATCTGAAAATCGCATAACAAATAAAAAGTGGTCTATGGGTATGACCACTTTTAAAATACTAAAATTCAAACAAAAACAGTTTTTTTGTAGCTATTGAATATCAAAACCTAACTAAACTTTTTTTGTTCTTTTTGCAACAGGTGTAAGATCCGTCAAGTTTTCTATTTTAATGGGACTACCCGATTCTATACTCTTTCTTGCTGCTATTCCTATTAATACTGACATCACTCCATCTCTTATCCCTGCTGATCTAGCATATGGATCTTCTACATCAGGTGTTTTAAATATTTTATCATGCAATCGTTTATCTCCACCTCCATGCCCTCCTTTTTCAGTAGGGACTGATACGGTATCAAAATTTTTCCATAATTTATGAACTATAATTGATTCAGTACTGGTGTCTTCTACAGCAGATTGCTCCATTTCTTTTGCATGCATTTCTGCTTGATTGGCAACAACATTTTTGTTGTAGGGTATATCTAACGAGGCTTCTATCCTTCCTTCGGTACCATTAAAAGCTATTCTCCATCCTTCATAAGGCGAATACGTTGTTAACGAATAATTTACGGTTACATTATTTGCATATTTTATCTGAGCTGACATTTTATCATAAATGTCAATTTCTTTTCTAAAAACACAATTGTCTCTAATATACCCATCGTGCTTTTCATTGGCTACATAAAGATCCATTAGATGTTGATCTTTTGTAATATCGTAATAAAAATTACAATTAGATTTATGTTCGCAGGTTCGGCAATTTTCTCCTCTAAACGGACCGCTGGCGCCATAATGTTCTAAATCTCCATAAGCAAATACTTCAGTCGGATCTGAATCAATCCACCAATTCAACAAATCAAAATGATGGGTAGCCTTATGCACCCATAATGACCCTCCTTTGTCCTTTTGACCATGCCATCTTCTAAAATAAGACGCGCCATGATAAGTATTTAAGTACCAATGAAAATCCACTGAAGTAATTTTACCAATGGTGTTATTGGCTAAAATCTCCTTAATTTTAGTGGTATACGGACTCCAACGATAATTAAATCCAACGATAAGATTCTTACCTGATTTTCTTTCGGCATTCAAAATTTCCTGCGATTTATTTTCATCAGTGGTAAGTGGTTTTTCTGTGAGTACATCACAGCCAAACTCTAACCCTTTTATTATAAACTTATGGTGGGTTGCATCAACAGTAGTAACAATAATTAAATCCGGTTTAGTTGTCGTCAACATTTTATCAAAATCTACAAATGTTGGACAACTGACTCCCATAAATTTTTTTGCATATTGAAGCCTTCCTGGATTTATATCGCTAAGTCCCACAAATTCAAGAATATCTGAATACTCTTCAACGAGCCTCTTTCCCCAAAAACTAGTTCCTCGAACTCCAGTTCCTACAAGAACAATTCTAATTTTTTTTGAACTTCCAAAATCGAATGAACTCATTGGAAATGCGCTATAGGCGGCCAACATACTTATTGAAGTTAAAAACTTTCTTCTTGAATTTTCCATATTTTTATTTTTAATGTTTCTTTATAGTATACAAATTGAATTACAAATCACTTATTGAAAACTCCAAAACAGGTTGTATTCCAAATCGTGTTATTTTTAATTTTTATTACTTATTGAATTAACAAAATAATAATGAACGATTTCGTAAATAGTATAAAAAATATAACGCTATGAATTATATTTTCATCAAATAATTTCACAAAAAAATGCTATAATAAAATCGAAATCAATTTTAAAATAAATTTATTAAAGATCCATCCTGCTCTGTCATGATATTTAAGATTTAATTTTAAAATACATTCTAAAAAAAGCTGATGTATCCTTTATTATGCTGTACGGGCAGGCTATTCACTGCAAGTCCGCAGGAAGCTGCCCATAAATCACAACCTCAAAACGAGCTTCCTTTGGTCGCTGTTTTGGGGTTTGTTTTATAAAAGGCCTCTTCCTTTGCGTGCTCTTCGTTGCTATCCTTGACAGGGGATTGGTTTCCCTAATCCACAAATTACTATACTATCCCAAAACTAAATCAAGAAAAAATAGTACCTTTAATACATGAAAAAGCATCACAATATTGTTATAGCTGGAGCTGGTGGAATTGCCGAAGCTGTTGGTTTACTATTAATGGAATGGAGTGAAGTAACCCCTACTCTCTTTATTGGCGACAGAACCCATTCAAAAGCAAAAAAAGTAGCACATTGGATTCAAGAAGGAACAACAAAATCCGGTTTCATTAAGGACTTCCACCTTGCCGAAAATGGCTTAACGGATGAAATGACCGCAATTTTGCGTCAAGGAGATATTATTCTGGACTGCTTACCCGGTAGCCAGGCACCTAGGATAGCCCAGTTTGCCAAAGATTTTAATCTGCATTACGCAAATCTCACAGAATATGTTTCAGAAACCGAAGAAATAATGGCTTTGGCAAAAGATGCAAAAACTGGCTTTATACTTCAAACTGGTCTCGCTCCTGGCTACATCGACTTGCTGGCCAATGGACTTTTTCAACAGTTTTGCATTGACTTTGAAGTAGATCAGGTGGATAAATTAGAAATGAAAGTTGGCGCTCTGACTAATCATGCTGTTGCTCCGCATTATTACGGATTTACCTGGAGTCCGGTAGGAGTAGCTACAGAATATCTAAAAGAAACCATAGTCTTAAGGGACTTTAAAAAAACTACACTACCATCATTATCAGAAAGAGCAACTATCATTATTGATGGCATTGCTTATGAAGACGATTTAACCTCTGGTGGTGCAGCAGATTTACCTGATGCATTATTAGGAAAGGTACGTTCGCTTGACTACAAAACCTTGCGACATCCGGGTCATTATGCTTGGATCCAAGAACAAGTTACTAATTTAAGAGATTCCTCTTACGCAATTAAAAACCTTCAAGAAAAAATGGAAGCTATAATTCCTCATATTGAAGATGACAAAATTGTTTTGTATGCAGCAGTAGAAGGCAAAGATGCAACTGGAATGTTGCGTAGAAAAGAGATTGCAAAATGCATACTTCCGCAAAAAGTAGGGAAACATCAATTGAGAGCCATCCAAACCACTACGGCAGCACCATTAGTTCAAGCAGCCCAATTGTTGCTCGAAACCCCTCATAGCGGAGTTGTCTTGCAAAGCCAAATTGATCCAAAACAATTTTTAAATGGAAATTATATCATACGTGTTTACGGCAAGATGTAAAGACAGTTCCTAAATGCAATGAACATCTTCATTACTTAATTAGTTAATTAAGATATCGTTTGGGCATCTTTAAATTGTCTGTGAGATCACAATTAAAATTATTGCTATCAAAGCTAAAAAAAGACCTGCAAAATTCATTTTAGTCAATTTTTCCTTAAAAACTATAATCCCAACAAGGCTTCCAATAGTGATTACGCCCATATTCATCCCTGCAAAAACAGTTGACGGATTTTGAACAAATACTTGATGTGCTTTTAGATAGAAAAGAATATTTCCAAAGTTAAAAATACCAACTAAACCGCCAAAAAGAATATTTCTGATATTTAATGGTACTTTACTGAATACTACTTCATAAATAACAGCCCCAATCATGATTAGCAGCGCTATTCCAAAAACAATAAACAATGAAGTAGTATACGGTAAACTTGTATAAAGGGCAATTTGTTTAAAAAGAATATCTATAACTCCAAAGCCAAGTAAAACTACTGCTGGATATATCCATTTATTTTCGGTGTTTTGAGGAGGCTTAGCGAGAATGAGCAATAATGCTGGAAAACCAACAACAAGCGCAGCAACTTTTAACATATTAAAATCTTCTTTGAAGAGTAGCCAAGCTGCCAAAATAGGTATAAACAACGAAAGTCGTTGAGCAGCATCCGTTTTTACGATACCCATATGTTTTATGGATGCAGCCAGAAAAAGAAATATAGAGGGCAACAAAATACCAATAGTTATATAAATACCCCAAGATGCCGAAGTTCCTACATTACTAAGTGCTGGACTAAAGAACAAATAACAAAGAATGAGAGCAAACACATAATTTGAAGCTACAATTTGAGTATTACTTACAGTATACTTGCGTGAAAATTTAAATAGTACACCAACAGTTACACTGCATATGATGCTTAGAATTAGAAATAACATAGACACTATTTTTGACTGTAAAACTACTATTTTTGTTTCTACATTGTCTTTTTATTAAAGCAAAGAAAATCTTCACAAGTTTCCAATAGCTATTTCTTTACTTTTGTATAAATCATTAAAATTATGGAAAAGGAGTATTCTGTTGCAATATATCCTTCCGAGGCAATTATTTCATTGGTTAAATCCATGAAAGAACAATTGGCTAAGGAAGTGGGTTGGTTTCACAGTAAAAATTCTATTGGCCATATCACTATTTGTGAATTTAAGGCTACAGATAAACAAATTGAAATTATTAAAAATCAACTGAATCGATTGTGTGACACTTTACATCCAGTCAAAGTAAGTTTAAATGAATTTAGTTCCTATCCAAATGGCGCATTTTTTATTTCACCCAACAACGATTCTAAAAACATTTTAAAACCCATAATAAAACGAATTCAAGACTCACTTCATATTCAAAATATGAAAAAAAATAATGATCCGCATCTTTCCATTGCACGAAGACTAGCTCCGGAAAATCTCGAAAGAGCTCAAACTTTATTTACCTCAATAGCCATCCATTTTTTGTGTGACAGTATTGTTTTGAGAAAATTTGATGAGAGTATAAAACAGTTTATTGTAACTGATACCTTTAAATTCAACAACAATCCAAAACCAGAACCCATACAGGGAACTCTTTTTTAAGAATTAATCACTCTTCAACCATCCCGTAATACTCATTCTGGTATTTTGGGTAACCAAAACTTCATGGACTAATTCATCACTTTTGAAGAAAACAGTTTTACCCTGAGTAGGCGAAATTTTCTGATTGTTACCCAATTGATGAATAAGCAATTCGCCACCATCACTTTCTTGCCAATTGCTGTTTAAATAACTAATCATGGAGTATTTTCGGCTTGGATTATTCTTGAACTGATCCAAATGTTTCAAATAAAAGTCCCCCGATTCATACAACGAATAATGAAATTCATAACCTGTTATTCCGGCATAACAACTTTGGTTCAGATAAAGAATAAATGCTTCTATTTGAGCAAAGAATTCATTTTCGAATGCGTTATTGTGCTTTTTGTCAAGCCAATAAATGGAATCGCTTCGTATCGCGCCATCATAAGAAAGTTTCTCAGAATTCCCAATTCCTGCAGCCATCAATAAACTGTCCTGATTCAAAGTAAGTAAATTTTGTTTTAAATTATTGGCCAAAGTGGCACTCAAAAAATGTTCGGATATACCTACCTTATTTTCAATATAAGTAGCAATCAAAGCCTCAAAGCTATTTTCCATGTCTGTTTTCATTGACTGCATAGACCGCCAACGGGACAAGATAGACTAAATAAAACTGTTAGAGTCTCATTATGAAATAAATAAAAAATAATATTGAAAACTCATTCCATGATAAATAAAAAAGACAAAACACAATATCAATTTTAATCTTAAAAGTCATTTAAGAAATTACAAACTTATAATTCCTTAAATGACTTTTATGTTTTAATAAATAGTACGTTATTTATAATTTACTGATAAAGCTACCGTAAATATCCTTGAACTGATACCCCTCAGAGAAGCGGTCTTTGCTCAGTTTTTTGTATTCTACCAATCCCCAAAGTATAAATTCTTTCATAAAAAATTTATCTTCTTTTTGCAGTTGGGGTTGATATTTCTTGATAAGAACTTCCAGAGGTACAATACTTCCCAGAATTCTTTCATATTCTTCATCGGAACAATCGTCTAATAATTCAAAACCGCTTTCGGCAAAAAACCAATCGATAATATCGGTATAAGGCGTTTTTTCGTCTTGCTTTTCCAGTTTTTCTATTTTTGGAAAATAAGCAGGAAAAAAAGTATGAATCGCATCACCTAATAAATGCTGTGCCACGGCAGCAGCTCCCTCCTGCTCTCCTTCATAAACTAATTCCACTTTCCCAGTTATAGCAGGAATGATCCCCATAAAATCAGACAAACGCAAAGTCGTTTTATCTTCTCCAGACTTCAATGCTCTTCTTTCTGCTGTACTTAATAAATTCTCTAAAGCGGTAATACTTAATCTCGCACTCACACCACTTTTATTATCAATATATTCGCTTTCTCTTGCTTCAAAACTGATTTGTTCCAATAAATCCCTTGCCAAAGAAGGCACATAAACCATATCGCTTTGTGCCATATCCAATTTTGCTTCCTGTTCTGTAATGGTTCGAGCAATTTTAATGGTTTCCGGATAATGCGTCAAGATTTGGGAACCAATTCTATCTTTTAATGGCGTTACAATACTGCCACGATTGGTATAATCCTCAGGGTTTGCGGTAAAAACGAATTGCATATCCAGTGGCATTCGCAACTTAAAACCCCTAATCTGGATATCTCCTTCCTGTAAAATATTAAACAGCGCTACCTGAATTCTAGCCTGTAAATCAGGTAATTCATTGATAACGAAAATACAGCGATTCGCTCTAGGAATCATCCCAAAATGTATCACACGATCATCCGCATAAGAGAGTTTTAAATTGGCTGCTTTTATCGGATCGACATCGCCAATCAAATCAGCAACAGTAACATCTGGTGTAGCCAGTTTTTCAAAGAAACGGTCGCTTCGATGCAACCATGAAATTGGAGTTTCATCTCCTTTAATTTCAATTATATCTTTGGCAAAACGTGAAATCGGCTGCAACGGATCATCATTAATTTCGGAACCGCTAACAAATGGAATATATTCATCTAACAATTCAATCATTTTGCGTGCCAGTCTTGTTTTGGCTTGACCACGAAGACCCAATAAATTAATATTGTGACGTGATAAAATAGCACGTTCTAATTCTGGAATTACGGTATTTTCAAATCCATGAACTCCTTCAAATGTGGGCTTTCCTGACTTAATTTTTTCTCTGAGATTAGAACGTAATTCATCTTTAATGCTTTTGCTTTCGTAACCTGATTTTTTTAATTCTCCGAGTGTTTTTATATTTTCTATTTTCATATTACTTTATAATTGCTATTGAAATTATTATTTATTCTGGTCTCCATTAAAACTGATAACAAAGACTACAAACTGACTACTATTTTATTCTCTTCTTACGATTTGTTTCATAATCTTCAAAAATCATTTCACCAAGTCCTTTTAATCCGGTATAAAATGCTTTTCCTTGATTGGCCTCTGCAAACTTATTTACAAATTGTTGCAAATACGGATCACTGGCAATCATAAAAGTGGTTATTGGAATGTGTAATTTTCGAGCCTGTTGTGCCTGATTGTAGCATTTATCGACAATATATTCGTCGAGTCCGTTACTGTTCATATAATAAGAACCGTCTTTTTCGCGAACACAACTTGGTTTTCCATCGGTTATCATGAAAATTTGTTTGTTGGTATTTCGTTTTCTGCGTAGAATATCCATAGCCAGTTGTAAACCGGCCACGGTATTAGTGTGAAACGGCCCCACTTTCAAATACGGCAAATCCCGGATGGAAATTGTCCAGGCATCGTTTCCAAAAACTAAAATATCTAAAGTATCTTTTGGGTAACGTGTTGTAATCAATTCAGCAAGAGCCATCGCTACTTTTTTTGCAGGAGTAATACGGTCTTCGCCATACAATATCATACTGTGGCTGATATCAATCATCAAAACCGTACTCATTTGGGATTTATACTGCGTTTCTTCAACAACTAAATCATTTTCGGTCAACATAAAAGCATCGACACCATTGTTGATTTGAGCATTACGCAAGCTTTCAGTCAATGAAATTCGTTCCAGTCCGTCACCAAAATGAAATTCCCGAAATTCACCTGTGTGTTCATCTCCGTTTCCGGAATGCTTGGTTTTATGGTTGCCGCTTCCGGAACGTTTCAGATTACCAAAAATATTATCTAAAGCCTGTTGGCGAATGGCACGCTCTGTTTTGGCAGTAATTCCTATTCCTGAAGTTCCATCATCTTTGAGTTCATCTCGGATGTAACCTTTTTTCTTCAAATCTTCGATAAAATCATCAATGGTATAATGTTCATCGGTGAGTTTATATTCTTTGTCCAATTCTCGCAACCAGTCAATTGCTTCATCAAAATCTCCCGAAGTATGTGTGATTAATTCTTTAAAAATACCAAAGAGCTTATCAAACGGAGACTGAAATGGGGCTTCGTATTGCTTGAAATAAAATCCTTTTTGATTGTCATTTTTCATAGACTTTAAAATTACATCTTTTTAAAATGTAGTCTAGACAAACGTTTATTAATTTTTAGTTAAAAACATTGAAGTCATTAAAAGGAAGTGCTTAATCAAAAAAAGTTAATTAAAAAATTTTCCATCGACATAAAACCAACTCCCTTTTTCGAATTTGAAAGTAGATAGTTCGTGATGAATTTTTTTTTGAAGCTTACTGTCTAAGAAATAAGCTTTGAATTCTACTGTAGTACCTGTTGTGTTAATAATTTCTAATTGGAGCCACTGATTACTGGTTGCCCAATTTAGAATTCCAGTTTTAGAATAATATTTTCTCTCTGCAACAAGTGTTGTTGCTAATAAATAATCAACTTCATGTGTTGCATAAGCTGAATATCTCGAACGCATTAAAGATTCAGCAGTTGAGGATTTTTGAATTCCTTTTATAATTGGCTCACAACATTCCTGAAAGTTTTTTTGAGAACCGCAGTAGCATTTTTTTGCAATCATTTTTTTTTAAATAATTTTTAAAATGTACCCGTTGCTTGTCCGTCAAGTGCAATTATTTTTTGGTGTAATTGATTCAATAATACTTGATATTTACTAATTTCGATTAGGTCTTCATCTTCTTCTGCAAAATCAAGTAATTCATCCAGTTCCTCGCTAACTTCAACTAATTTATTGTTAGCTTCTTTAGCATTTTTATTGGCAATCAAATCAATTATTTCTTGAACACCATTTTTCAAATCTGCAAATTTATTATTTTTCATCTTTAATTATTTTCTGAAGACTTATCTTCATTAAACTTCTTTACAATTTGTTTTAATTTTTCCTTACGAAGCATTTCAGCTTGTTTTACTTTATCTTGTGCTTTATGCAATTTATCGTTGTGCTTTTTTATATTTCTTTCGTTATTTCTACTCATTATCTTTTTTTTTAATGATTAAATCAATTATTTGATTCAAAAACTGATGCAAAGTTCGGTTTATTTATTGAAATTTAAATTGTTTTTAATTTGATAATTTTATTTAATTTGATAATTTTATTTTTAATAATAGTCATTTTTTTCAGAACAGTATTTTCTATTCTTATATATTTAAAATTCAATACATCATATGCTTTTTTTTGCAATTAATAGTTTTTATCTCAAATACGCTATACCAATAAGTGCCGTTTATTATAAAAAAAGCTGCTTAACAATCTAAAAATTAAGAATATGACTATAATAAGAAAAGATTATGCTTCTATTCTATTTTTTTATACTTTTATTTTTTAATCAAATAATCTTGGAAATAATATAAATGGAGCATAAAAAACAACCTAAGTTCATCAGTTGGTTCTTAGATAGACCAAAAACTACAGGGGTTCTTACGTTCTTATTCTTAAGCTATGTTGCTTGTTTTATCGTCTCACAACAATATAAACTTATCAAAGAAGATGAGCAACGAGAAATGAATACTATACTTCATGTCGTTCATCAAAACATCGAACAATCGCTCAAAAACTGTTATACAACTACCTTAACATTAGCGCTTACAATTAATGATAAAGGTGTACCGGAAAATTTTGATTATGTGGGTGAAAAATTAATGGAATCAAATAATAGTATTAGTGCGGTTCAATTAGTCCCTGGAGGAGTGATAAAATATATCTATCCAATGAAAGGGAATGAAGCAGCTTTAAATTTAAATATTTTAAAGGCTCCATATCTTAAAGAAGCATTAAAATCGGTTGCAAGTAAAAAAATGTACTTTGCAGGTCCTTTAAAATTAAAACAAGGTGACGTGGGAATTGTGGGTAGATTTCCCATTTTTCATAATAATAAATTTTGGGGTTTTTCAGCTGTTATTATTAAATTAGAAACTTTTTTAAAATCTTCCGGAATTAATAATGTTGATGATTCAAAATATTATTTTCAATTTTCAAAGAAAAATGCTGCTAGCCAAAAAGAAGTTTTTTATTTACCTAATAAAAGTGATTTTTCTAAAAAATATAATATATCTACCTATATCCCTGATGGTGACTGGAAATTATATCTAATATCTAAACACCAAAATTATCTTTATTACCAAATTTTAATTCCTGCAATTATTGGGTTTATTTTGGCAGCCCTTTTTGGTATCTTAATATATACTCTTTTAAAAATACCTGAAGAATTACAGTCTTTAGTAAATACGCAAGCAACAAAACTTTTGAATTCTGAGATAAAGTTTGAGGCTATTTTTGACCAGGCTGCTATGGGAATCGCTTACATAGATTCATATTCCGGTAATTTCATTGAGATTAATCAACAATATTGCCACTTACTAGGATATTCACGTAAAGAAATGAAAATGAAAAATTTTCAATCAGTTACGCACCCAGATGATTTAGAAGAGGATTTAATGAATTTAGAAAAACTAAGAAAGGGAGAAATTAGGTCGTATTCTCTGGAAAAAAGATATTTAACAAAGTCCGGTACTATAATATGGATCAGCCTTACCGTATCTCCGCTTTGGAAAATAAATGAAAAGGTAACCTCTCATATTGCAATTGTCGAAGACATTTCGTTAAAAAAAGAAGCTGAAGAACTAATTAAAAAAACAGAAACGCGATTTAAAAGTTTATTTGATGACTCACCTCTTCCTTTAAGAGAAGAAGATTTTTCTGAAATTAAGAAATACTTTCACGAGCTTAATCTAATCAATGAAAAACCCGAAATAGTTTATAACTACCTGTATAGCAACCCAGATGTAGTTATTAAATGTAATTCACTAATTAAATTGATTAATGTTAACAATGCCTGTCTTAAACTTTATAAAGTCAAAACTAAAGAAGAATTAATCAATACTAAATCTAATCTACTCGATTTTAGATCTACAGATGATTTCATTAAACATTTAATCGCAATTACTCAAGATAAAAAACAATTTGTTTTGGATTCCAGGATAAAAAATGCCGAAGGAGAATATCGAGATATTAATTTAAGATGGAACGTAATTCGAGGTTATAGAAAAACATTTGAACGAATTATTGTCTCCACAGAGGACATTACACAGCGGAGAGCCACTGAAAAAATAATTCTCGAGACAAAAAAAAGAGTAGAGTCGCTGATTAATACAATTGACGGAATTGTTTGGGAATGCGATATTGAAAGCTTTTCGTTTAGTTTTATCAGTAAAAAAGTAGAATCCATATTAGGCTATACACCAGAGGAATGGTTAGCAAACCATACTTTTTGGGTGGATCATATTTATAATGATGATAAAGAATGGGTTCAAAATTATTGTAAGTTCCAAACTGACGCTAATTTAAATCATGATTTTGAATATCGAATGGTTGCTAAAGATGGAGCAGTTGTTTGGCTAAGAGATATTGTAAATATTGTTTTTGAAAATGATAAAGCAGTAAGCTTACGTGGAATTATGATTGATATCACTAAAACTAAAGAAGCCGAAAAAGCTTTAAATGATTCTTTCAATTTAGTTACGGAACAAAATAAAAGACTCTTAAATTTCTCTTACATTGTCTCCCATAATTTAAGATCTCATACCAGTAATATTGCTTCAATTATGGATTTAATAGAATCTTCTGAATCCGAGGAAGAAAGAGAGCAAATGATACAATTATTAAAATCTGTCTCTAATTCACTTAATGAGACAATGCTTCATTTGAATGAAGTAATAAACATCAGAACTAATATAGGTTTAACTTCTGAGCCTTTAAATTTGCACCAATATATTGATACAGTCCAAAATGTACTAAATGAACAAATAACATCTAAAGGGGTTTCTATTTCTACAATCATGCCAAAGAATGTCATCATAAATTACAATCCTGCTTATTTGGAGAGTATTCTCTACAATATTATTTCTAACTCTATTCGATATAGTCATCCGGAACGTAAACCAACAATAGTAATAAAATGGTTTATAGAAAATGATCTGAAAATACTTCAAATTTCTGACAATGGAGTTGGAATTGACCTTGTGAGAAATGCAGATAAGATTTTCGGAATGTATAAAACATTCACTAACAATGCAGATTCAAAAGGAATTGGGCTTTTTATAACAAAAAATCAAATTGATGCCATGGGTGGAAATATAACGGTAGAAAGTGAACCTAATATAGGTACTACATTTAAAATTTATGTTCAATGACAAAAAAAATAATCTGGGTAGTAGACGACGATGCTATTTACCAAATCATAGTCAACAAAATCATTCAAAGATCTGAAATGTTTTCAGCAATTTCCTCTTTCAAAAATGGGAAAGACGCCATTGATACCTTACAAAATTCATTGGAAAATATTGAATTGATTCCTGATATCATTTTATTAGACATTAATATGCCAATTATGGATGGCTGGGAATTCATGGAAGAAATGGGATTATTAAAATCCCAAGTAAACAAACAAATTAATATTTATATAGTAAGTTCATCTATTGCTATTGAAGACAAAAACAAATCAAAAACGTATCCAGATATTTTAGGCTATTTATCTAAGCCTATTACAACCGAGAATTTAAAAATGATTGTCCCAAATGATTAAACTATTTCTTTCTTTATTACTTCTAAAGTTTTATTGGTAAAGATCAGTTCATTTATTATTTTTTGGCGCAAAATATTCAAATCATCATAATCGAAATACTTAGCCCAAGAAGTCAAATTAAATAAATTTCGAATTTGCTTGATTCGTTTAGTGGTTTCAAAACTCGTTCGAAGTATGGCTTTATTGTCATATTTCGGATTATTTTTATGTTGGTAATTGACTGTGTTTTTTATGTAATTTGCTTCTAAATAATACAATTCCTCAACAGCATTATCTGGATAAAAATTAGTCCATGGCGCAAAACCTAATTTTGTTTTACTTTTATTACGATATTCAGTATCAACAATTTCTGGTTCTAAAGGTTCTAACCTCCATTTACTGTTGGCTAATCTTCCCCAGTGATTTGACAAGCGATACATTCCTACTTTAGTATAATAATATTTACTTCCGGATTTACTATCATATTGAATTTCTAATCCTATTATGCAATCTAAATATACTTCATCAAAGACACAAAAAGTTTTTTTGAAGGAATTAGGGCTGGGACGAAATATTTTTTCCATTAAACAAAGGTAATCAGAAAGTCTAAAATAGAACAAGACAAGTAATATTTGATTAACTTTGCCAACTAGAATTATTTTAAATAAATTGATTATGACCAAAGCTTCAGAAGAAAGAATGTTACAAAAAGGTGTTTACACCGGAATTATGGAAAAAGATGAAAACAACAACTTTTTTTGTGGTGAATATCTTTTAGACTATAAAATGGCCCAAAAACATACTATAGGTGATTGGATTACAATAAAATCAATAATTGAAAACCCAAGCGACATCAGTTATAATAAATATCCAAAAAAGTCTAAAAATTTCGACAAAGCCAATAACAAACCACAACAATAGTACCTTTTCATGTTGCTTTTTCGACAAAAAAACAGAATTTAAGTTCTTTTTTTTGAATATTTTTTTGTCACAAACCAAAAATTAAAAAAAAAGTATACCTTTGCAAAAAATTTGTCGATTTAGAAATCAAATTATATTGGTTTTATATTAAAAGACAAGTAGTTACCTTTATTTATGAAAAAAATAGTTGAATACCGCAAACTACTAAATGTAGACAAAACTGCTGAGCTTAAAGAATTAAAAACGATTTATCGTAATGCGATGAAAGAAGCGCATCCTGACAAGTTTCAAGGAAATGATGAAGGATTAAAAGCTGCAGAGGAAAACAGTAAAAAAATTATTGAAGCTTATCACTTTTTGGTAAGTATCAATCCTGAAACTCTTAAACAAAATTTACCTGAGTATACTGAAACAATAGCAACTGCTACAATTTCAGATTATAAATTTGTTGAGGGCAGATTGATTATCAATTTTTCAAACGGAAGCGTTTACGAATACATCAGTGTTCCTAAAGCAACTTACGTAAAAATGGTAAATGCTGATTCTCCTGGTAGATTTGCAAAAAGACATATCCTTAATTCTTTTACATGGAGAAAAACAATCAATCAAGATTAATTTTTTCAAAAGAATAAAAAAATATTTAAGCATCCTTACATAAGGGTGCTTTTTTGTTTAATACCAATAATAAACATATTTTCTTACAAATACAAAACAAGAAAAAAAACAATAAAATAAATTATCATTATGTAATTAACTTGTTTTTAGTATTTTAGCAATCCCAAAAAAAACTAACAATACATATCATGACAGACCTTTGCATTTTCTACAAATCCCAATATAATAAAGCAAAAGAAACACTTGATATCCTGAAACAAGAAAAATCTAAAATAGACAGTAATTTAAAATCTGACCCTATTCCCTCTAATTTACACAAAGAGTTAAGAAGAATCAACCTAGACATTAAAATAACCACAAATGAACTAGAGCATGCCGAATCTGGTATTCTTAAATGCGGATTAAATATAATCCTGTAAAATAAGAAATAAACCTAAGGGGCTAAGGTTATGAATGCCTTTTTTTATTTTACATTTCTTTCATGAAATTATTTTAAAACTTTTAAAAATAATTATTATCTACTTTTTATAAACAATTGCTTTAAAAAAGTAATTACAAATAAAGCATACTCCGTTACGCTATTAAGAATAAAAAATTATAACAAAAATTTAAGCTGTAAAATTATTAATAATTTATAATTTTAAATACTTTTGCACACTTAACTTAATTAACTAATAATGAAAAAAATAATTTTATTCCTTTCGGCTGTTGTAATGCTGACTTCTTGTACCAAAGATAAATACACCATTTCTGGAACTGCAACTGGATTTGAAAATGGAAAAACAGTAATTCTTGAAACCCCAAATGAAAATGGTAGTGGTTTAACTGCAATTGATACTGTAAAAATTGAAAATGGTAAATTTGAAATTAAAGGAAAAGCTATCGAACCTTCTTTTCACACAATCCAAGTAGAAGGAGTACAAGGAAAAATACCTTTTATATTAGAAAATGGAGACATTAGCATCGTTGTAAATAAAGACAGCATACAAAAATCTAAAGTATCAGGAACTTACAATAATGATGAATATGTAGCTTTCAATGAAGAAATCACAAAAGTTCAAAAGAAATTAATCGATTTCCAGACGAAAAATATGCAAGCAATGAATACTGCTCAACAAACCAAAGATACTGTAGTTATCAATGGATTGATGAAAGAGTTTTCTAAAATTCAAGAAGAAGTAGGTACGGCTTCAAAAGCTAAATATGTAACATATGCTGAATCGCACCCAAAATCATTCATATCCGCCTTAATTATCCAAGGAATGCTTAATGACCCAAGTACTGACCGTGCAAAATCTGAAAAATTATACAATAGTTTAGAAGAATCATTAAAAAACACAAAACCAGGTAAAGCAATTAAAACTAAACTTGCCGAAATGAAATCACCATCTGTAGGAGCTACACCTCCTGCACCAGCTCCAACTGCAGAAGCTAAATGAAGATCAGATTTTTCAGGTCCTAATCCTGAAGGGAAAGTAATTTCTCTGAAAGAATGTTTAGGAAAAGTTACAATAGTTGATTTTTGGGCATCCTGGTGTGGTCCTTGTCGCAGAGAAAATCCAAATGTAGTAGCTATTTACAAAGAATTACATGCCAAAGGACTTAACATTGTTGGCGTATCTTTAGACAAAGATGCTAAAGCATGGAAAGAAGCAATTGTAAAAGACAAATTGACTTGGAATCATGTTTCCAATTTAAAATTTTGGGATGAGCCAATAGCTGCACAATATAAAGTTCAATCTATTCCTGCTACTTTTATTCTTGATGCATCAGGAAATATAGTAGCAAAAGATTTAAGAGGCGACGAATTAAGAGCAAAAATCATAGCGCTTTTAGCAAAATAAGTTACTTAAATCGACTAAAACAAAAAATCTCCCTAGTGGAGATTTTTTTATTTTATTCAATACCAATACTTTAAAAATAATACTAAAATTAAGTGTAAATATAGTTTGAAAACTTCAAAACAGTTTCTATATTTGCACCCGGTTAGCACAATAAGCAATGCTTGTTGAGTCTTGGGGAGATACTCAAGCGGCCAACGAGGGCAGACTGTAAATCTGCTGTGTAAACTTCGCAGGTTCGAATCCTGCTCTCCCCACTAAAACTCTTCAAGCAATTGAAGAGTTTTTTTATAGCAAAAAAGTAGCCTTGTTTAAAGCTAGATCTATTCGATTTATAATACAAAAAATCCCATCTCAGTCTAAAGTGAAATGGGATTTTTCTATTTATAATTTTGTTTTTTTATTCTAAGATAAAACTCACACTTACGTTAGCCGTAATATTGATTTCTCCCACTGCAAGTGTTTCTCTTGGTGCTGCAGCATCACTCATTTCCATTGTTTTCATGGCAGCAAATCGAATCGGTTGTGGATAATAGGTTTGTGAATTATCAGAGATTGTCATCGCACGACCCACTTTTTGTCCCAAAACAGAAACATAGTCCTCTGCTTTCAATTTAGCTTCTTTCATAGCCAGTTTTCTTGCATCAGATTGATATTGCGCTAATCTTGAAGATTGAAAGGTAACATTATCAATTTTGTTGATTCCTTGGTCCACTAATCCTTCCATCAATTCGTCATATTTTGATAAATCTTTCAACAGAATTTCGATAGTTTGCGTAGCATTATAATTGTGTTTCTTTTTTTCATAATCGTATTCTGGATTTAGAGAAACACGTTGCGTTTTATAATCCGCAGAATCTAAGTTCATTTTTTTTATAAACTTTAAAACAGCTTCAGTCTTAAGGTCATTTTGTTTTTTAACTTCTTTGGCATTATTTCCTTTTGTTTCAATAGTAGCTAATATTGTCGCTTGATCCGGAACAACCTTAACTTTACCTTCTCCATTTACGTTAATTTGGGGAACTTGTTTAATTTCTTGTGCATATGACATGGTCATGAACATGATAGATAGAATTAGTACTGCTTTTTTCATTTTTGATATTTGTTTTAAATGTTTTTTGTTGTAATTCTCTTTCAAAAGTTATGCCATTATAGTTTTCCTAATTTTTCCATCACAAAAAGAATAATTATTGGAATAGCCAATAATATAACCATTAAAGTGTGATCGACCAACAATTGAGGTTCTTTGACAAGTGTAATCAAATATCCGCCAACAGCGCCTCCAAAATGAGCAGTATGACCAATATTATCATTCTTTGCCTTCATTCCGTAAATAGAATATAATAAATAGAGGATACCAAAAAGATAAGCAGGAATTGGAATAATGAAAAAGATACCCAACATCATATCAGGTTGCAATAATATTGCTGAATACAAAACTCCAGTTACAGCTCCAGATGCTCCTACAGCTCTGTAATTATATTGGTCTTTGTGGAAAAGCATTGTCAATAAACTTCCAAAAACTAAACTTCCAAAATAAATAAAAATAAAGGATAAATCACCTAAAAAACCAATTACGACAGGTGCAAAAAAATAAAGGGTCATCATGTTAAAAATCAAATGAGGTAAATCAGCATGAAGAAAACCAGATGATACCATTCGTAGCTGTTCGCCTGCGCGAATACTCCCAACGTGAAATTCATATTTTCTAAAAAAGGAAAGATCATTAAAACCCTTGTAACTAATTAAAACATTTACAACAATTATTGCTATTAAAAAGGTATTCATAAAGTGTATTTATTGTGAATTGTAAATATAGTCATTCTCAAATGCAGACACAGTAACTAGTCAAAATTTATCTCGATGTTCATTTTTGCATTATATTTGTAAAAAAAATTCTGCATGCAATTTCTTATTTTTATTATCGCTTACCCCTTTCTTTGGATTATTTCTATTCTCCCATTTCGTATTTTTTATTGGTTATCAGATGTAGTATATTTTTTAATCTATTATATCATTGGGTATCGAAAAAAAGTTGTCAGAGCAAATCTAGCCATGGCGTTGCCTCTTCTTAATAACGAAGAACGTCTTGTCATAGAAAAAAAATCCTATCAACATTTATGCGACATGTTTATGGAAATGGTAAAAACCATGACTATTTCATCGGAAGAAATGAACAAAAGATTTCTAATAACAAATCTAGAAGTCATTAAAGAATATGAAAAAAAAGGCAAAAGTATTATGCTTATAGCCTCTCATTATGCAAGTTGGGAATGGTTGATAACACTGAACCAAAAAATATCTTTTCAAGGTGTAGGCGTTTATAAAAAATTAGCCAATAAATATTTTGATAAACTCGTTAGAGACATTCGATCAAAATACAATACTGAATTAGTTCCAACAAATAAAACAATACCATTGATTGCATACAATCAAAAAAACAATATTCATTGTGTATATGGCTTAGCCAGTGATCAATCTCCAAAAGTGGATAGAATATTTCATTGGGATCACTTTATGGGTATTGAAGTACCTGTTCATACCGGACCTGAAATGTTAGCAAAAAAATACGACATGTCAGTTGTTTTTGCGAAAGTAAAAAAGGTAAAAAGAGGGTACTATGAACTTACAATAATCCCTATCAGTGACAATCCTAACTCAATTCCTAATTTTGGAATTACACATGCTTATATTCAGGAAGTTGAGAAACAAATCCTTGAAGCTCCGGAATATTATTTCTGGACCCATAAAAGATGGAAACACAGGAGATAGCAGTTTTCCTATTAAAAAGAATCACGTATCAGAAACTATATAATTTCAGATACGTGAATGTATTTTAAGCTTTACAAAGAAAACCAGTTTTTCACTAATTCATCTTCTAAAGGTTGTGCGTTCTTATTAACAAACTCATTTGTCGTCGAATTATAATCATAATCCAAAGCCCAAGTTTTATGGTTTTCAGCCAATGCTTATATTGCGTTACAAACAAATTCAATTTCGGCATTTGTAGTTGCAGGATGAATAGACATTCTAATCCAACCCGGTTTTCTGATTAGATCTCCAAGACTAATTTCATCAATTAATTTATAGGATGTTTCCTGGTCTACATGTAATAAAAAGTGACCGTGAGTTCCAGCACAACTGCAACCGCCACGAGTTTGAATTCCGAATTTATCATTCAATAATTTCACGCCTAAGTTAAAATGTAAATCTTCCACAAAGAAAGAAATCACCCCTAACCTATCATGATGCTGTCCAGCAAGAATTTTAATATTTGGGATGTTTCCAAGACGTTCGAAAACAATTACAACTATTTCGTGCTCTCTTTTCAAGATATTTTTAATTCCCATTTGTTCCTTCAACTGAATCGCCAATGCCGTTTTTATCACCTGAAGAAAATCTGCGGTTCCACTATCTTCCCTATCTTCAATATTATCAATATATTTGTGTTCTCCCCAAGGATTTGTCCAGCTTACGTACCTCCTCCCGGATTATCGGGAATCAAGTTTTGATATAATTTTTTATTAAAAACTAAAACTCCAGATGTTCCTGATCCTCCAAGAAATTTATGAGGTAAAAGAAAATTGCATCCAAATAACTTTCGGAATCTTCGGGATGCATGTCTATTTTTACATAAGGACCTGAACAGGCAAAATCGACAAAACAAAGTCCGTTGTGTTGATGCATCCTTTTTGCCACTTTATGGTACGGAGTTCTAATTCCAGTAACATTAGAACAAGATGTGATAGAAGCTATTTTAAAAGGTCGTTCTTTAAATTTTTCCAATAACAATTCAAGATTTTCTATGCTGAACAATCCGTCTTCTGAAGAAGGAATAACTTCAACATCAGCAATAGTTTCTAACCAAGACGTTTGATTGGAATGGTGTTCCATGTGTGAAATAAAAACAATTGGTTTCTTTTCGGCTGGAATAGTGATGAAATTTTTTAAGTTTTCGGGTACTTTTAAACCTAGGATTCGTTGAAATTTATTGACAACGCCTGTCATGCATGTTCCGTCAGTAAAACCAACATTTTACAGCAACTGAGTAAATGAAATGTAAATACTGCCAATAAAAAGACCAATAAAGAAATTAATCTTTATTGGTTTTAATGCTTGAAGAAACATAAAATTGCTCATTTATTTTTTCCAAACTCTATCTGCAAAAGCTGCATCAACTTCAGCGTTAGTAATATGATTGGAGTAATTACTCATTAATTTTACTGCAATTCCTGCAATAATACCCAACACATGCACTTCTTCATATCCAGCTGCTAAAAAAGAATCTACGTCGGATTGTTTAGCATTACCACGCGTTGAAGTAAGAATTCGTGTTAATGTAGACAATGCTGCTAATTTTGCATCAGGAACTTGTTTTCCGTCACGAATAGCATCCGTTATTTCCGTTGGAACTTTTGACATTACGTCCGCAATAAAACTATGAGCTGCAACGCAATACTCACAATCATTCTCGAAGGCTACTGATAAAAAAACAACTTCTTGTTCCACAGCATTAAAACCGGAATTAGCTCTAAAACTATTGTAAGAATAAATATAGGAATCTAATAAAGCAGGGTTTTGTCCCATTTTAGTGTACATATTAGGGATAAAACCTAAACCTTTTTGTGTTTTATTAAAAATTTCCTGTGAGATTGGAGAAATTGAATTATTTTCTAATTTTAAATGTGCCATTTTTTATTTGTTTAAGCTAAATAACTGTTGTGCTATCTAACATTACAAAGTTGGCTTTAATAAGTCCAAAAAAGTTTTGTAATTAGTTCAACAATTTGCCTATTTGGTTCAATCTATAAGCTGAAGGAGCACAATTAAATTTATCATGAAATAGAGTGGAAAAATTAGCCAGATCATTAAAACCGCAATCAAAAGCAATATCCGTAATTCTCTCTTCAGAAATCAATAATAATTCTGCTGCTTTTTCTAACTTTTTATTTCGAATATAATTAGCGGGACTATCATTATAATTTTTTTTGAATTCTCTTTTAAAAGAGGAAAGACTAAGATTTGTCATTTGAGCAAATTCATCGGTGGTAAAATGGGAATATAAATTGTTCTCAATAACTTGTTTAAAAGAATAACTTGTGGGAGAAAAAAGTTGGGATAAAATTTGCTGAATCACAGGAGCATTTTTGGTCTGACACAATAACAAAACGATCTCTTTTAACTTTATGACCAGAATATCCTCATTTACAAGCGTTGGATTATCAAAGTAAAACAACATACCTTCAATGTATTTTTGAATTAGAAAATCATTATTGATTTTTCCTAAATTCAAACTTAAATCTCTTTTTACAGGTTCTTGAAAAATCTTTGGTAAATCAGTATCATAAATTTTTTTTAGGATTTCAGGATGAAAATGAACAATAACAATCTGATGATTTTTTGATGTTTTGCTATTCCTAATTTGGCTAAAATAATTACCACACTTTAACATTACAGCATCATTAACAGGTATAGTAATACTTTTATTTTCAATTTCATATTTAATTTGGCCCTCCACCATATAGATAAAACAGGCTTCCTCCGGCATTGGATTTGGTATTTTAAAAGGAGCTTCAATAATCACTTTCTCAAAAATGATTTTTCCAAATAATTCATATCGTTTTCGAAAGAGTATCATTAATTAGTGTCGATTTCAGTTTATTGACTACAGAAAATTGCAATTACAAAATTATATCTTTTTATGTCAGTTAATACCCCTACTCGTTTTATAAACTTAAAACAGGATTTTATCATTCAAAGCTAAATACGTAACGTACTGAACAAAAAGACTTTATATTACTTAATGATAGGGATTTAGTTTTATAATATTATTGTTAATGTAATCTATAATAATACATAGACCCTGTCTTATAAAGAGAACCAATTTTTCACCATTTCATCTTCTAAAGGTTGGGCGTTCTTATTAACAAACTCATTTGTCGTCGAATTATAATCATAATCCAAAGCCCATGTTTTATGGTTTTGAGCCAATGATTTTATTCCGTTACAAACAAATTCAATTTCGGCATTTGTAGTTGTAGGATGAATAGACATTCTAATCCAACCCGGTTTTCTGATTAAATCTCCAAGACTAATTTCATCAATTAATTTATGGGATGTTTCCTGGTCTACATGTAATAAAAAGTGACCGTAAGTTCCAGCACAACTGCAACCGCCACGAGTTTGAATTCCGAATTTATCATTCAATAATTTCACGCCTAAGTTAAAATGTAAATCTTCCACAAAGAAAGAAATCACTCCTAACCTATCATGATGCTGTCCAGCAAGAATTTTAATATTTGGGATGTTTCCAAGACGTTCGAAAACAATTACAACTATTTCGTGCTCTCTTTTCAAGATATTTTCAATTCCCATTTGCTCTTTCAACTGAATCGCCAATGCGGTTTTTATTACCTGAAGAAAGCCTGGAGTACCTCCATCTTCCCTATCTTCTATATTGTCGATATATTTGTGTTCTCCCCAAGGATTTGTCCAGCTTACCGTACCTCCTCCCGGATTATCGGGAACTAAATTTTGATATAATTTTTTATTAAAAACTAAAACTCCAGATGTTCCTGGTCCTCCAAGAAATTTATGAGGTGAAAAGAAAATTGCATCCAAATAACTTTCGGAATCTTCGGGATGCATGTCTATTTTTACATAAGGTCCTGAACAAGCAAAATCGACAAAACAAAGTCCGTTGTTTTGATGCATTATTCTTGCCACTTCGTGATATGGAGTTCTAATTCCCGTAACATTTGAACATGAGGTAATGGAAGCTATTTTAAAAGGTCTTTCTTTATATTTTTCTAATAAAAGTTCAAGATTTTCTATACTAAACAAACCATCTTCTGAAGAAGGAATAACTTCAACATCAGCAATAGTTTCTAGCCAAGACGTTTGATTAGAATGGTGTTCCATGTGTGAAATAAAAACAATTGGTTTCTTTTCGGCTGGAATAGTGATGAAATTTTTTAAGTTTTCGGGTACTTTTAAACCTAGGATTCGTTGGAATTTATTGACAACACCTGTCATTCCTGTACCATCTGTAATCAAAACATCATCAGTACTTGCATTCACATGATGTTTGATAATATGGCGTGCCTGATGATACGCTTTAGTCATTGCTGTTCCCGAAACCGTAGTTTCAGTATGGGTATTTGCTACAAAAGGGCCAAAGTCATTCATCAACTTTTCCTCAATAGGACGATACAAACGACCACTAGCAGTCCAATCTGTATAAATAATTTTTTTTTGCCCGTAAGGAGATTGAAATTCTTGATTTATTCCTATAATATTTTGACGAAATTTTTGGAAGTAAAGTTCTAATTGTGTTGGTGTTTCAATTCTAGTCATTGCAATTTAATTTGAATCAAAGATATTATTATTTTATGAAATTGAGAATTTGCCATTTTGTTATTTCTTAGAGGTATTTATTTTTCTATTAATTTTCAATAATTATCACCCCCAATGAGGTTTCCCGTAAAGTAATGCGAAACAAAGGAAATACTTTTGTAAAAAATATAAAAATATTTATCTCTTTTATAAATTAATACCACATTTTATCATGGATGACAGTATCCTTCTAGAAGAAAAATTACATTCTTTCTCTGAAGAAGAATTAACTCAATATATTTATAAAAATGTTGATTCTTTGACAACAATAACCTTTAGTGCCTTGAAAAAGGAAATCGCTATCAGAAAAGATTTACCCAATGAAGTTAAAATGTTGATTGGAAATATTCAAGATTTAAGAAATCAAAATTTTATCAATGAGATATTCCCTTACCTCCATTCTAAAAATAAAAAAATAAAAACTGTAGAAGATTTGATTGCCGATTTGAAAAAAAATGAAATTTGTGAGCCCGACATTGATTCATTATTAAACCAATTGCCTAAAATTATTGAAATTAATACTGCCCAGTCAAATCCTGAAAATTCATTAAAAATATTTGGACTATTATTTTGTATAATTATTACTCTAATATCCTTCAATCTTTTCGCCACATCAGGTGTGGTTATTTACATCATTTCTACGCTTACCGTACTTTACATCATTTTTAATGGAAATGACTATTCTCGTATCAATAAATTAAAAATTAACATCGAATTCTATTTAGAAAAAATGAAGCAAATTCCTAAAACAGAGTCCGAATTATAAAATAACAGTCCCTTTTGTATTTCCCTAAAAAACAATAAAACTTAATAATAAAGACTCAAAAAACATCTTTCATGTAAATTTACACAAAATGTAAAGTAGCTGACAAACTGTTATTTTCATTCGTTATATATTTGAATAACGAATTAGAAAACATTTTCACCATGAAAAAAATTGTTTTTATACTACCGATTTTCTTGTTTTTGCTTTCTTGTGAAGTAGAAGGTGATTTGACCCGTGATACTGAGTTAAGCACTCCAATTCCAGAAAACACTTCTCCTGTGGCTACCGGTAATTTCATGCCAACCTCAGGAATTAAAGTTACCGGATCAGCTAAAATTTATTTGAATGAAAATCAAAATGAAGTACGATTGGAAGATTTTAGTGTTTCCAGTGGTCCTGATTTGAAAGTTTACCTGTCTAAAAATGATACACCTACAGATTTTGTGAATCTGGGCAATTTAACATCTTCCACCGTGTATGCAATTCCAAGTCAGGTTAATGTTTCAGCTTATAAGTATGTGCTGATTCACTGCCAACAATACGGTCATCTTTTTGCAGTAGCACAATTATCTCAAAATTAAAACCTGATATATGAAAAAACTATTACTAATCATCGCTATTGGAATATTTTCTAACTCCTTTGCACAAGGCTGCAGCGATGCCGGAATTTGTTCCATTGGAAACGGTTTTCACAGTACAAGTAAGGAATTAAAAAACGGAATTGAAGTAGGAAGTATTTTTGGTGCAGGCGAAGCTGATGTCACTTATTTTTCCCCTTATATCACTTATATCAGGACTATAAACGAACGATTGTCGTTAAGTTCTAAAATCACGTATTCCGTTGCAAGTGGAAGCTTTGGAGAACGAGGCGCTTTTGGTGATGCCTATTTGATAGGAAATTACAATTGGAAACCAAAATCAAATACACAATGGAGTTCACTTTTGGGTTTTAAAATACCTTTTACGAGTTCAAATCTTAAAATAAATGAGTTTTCGCTTCCTTTAGACTATCAATCCAGTTTGGGAACTTTTGATTTGATTGTAGGATTAAATCTTAACTACAAAAAATGGGATTTTAATACGGCAGTCCAAATTCCCGTTTTCAATAACAATAAAAATTCGTATTTCAAGGAGTTTTCGGATACGGATGATTTTCCTTCCACTAATTTATTCGAAAGAAAATCAGATGCTTTGTTTCGAACAACATATACGTTTCAAACCGCTAATAAAAAATTTACTTTTAAACCCAATGTATTATTGATTTATCATTTAGGAGAAGATAATTTTGAAAATGCTTTTGGAAGAAGAGAAACAATAAAAAACTCTGATGGATTAACTATAAACGGAAATATAATTGGCGTGTATTCAATTAACGCTAAAAACAGCATCGAGTTATCTTTAGCTACACCATTTGTTGTTCGAGATGTTCGTCCAGACGGATTAACTCGGGAATTCACCGCAGGAATAATTTACAAAGTGTCTTTTTAAAAGATAATTTAAAAAATTTACTTTCAAAAATACATAAAAAAAATGCCCAAAAAAAATTTTTAGGCATTCTTACTTTTAATAACTATTTACGATTATAAATCAAACCCTAATGAGAATTGCAACACTCTGTTTTGAGCTTTGCCTTCATCGTATAAATCTCCTAAACCCAAATGATAACGCACTCCTAAACTAATACCTGAATCAGTTTTAAATCCTCCTCCAAAGTTCATTCCCCAATCAAAATTATTAGGGTCATATTCTTGGGAACCACTAAAAAGGCCATCGTATTCTTCTTTATGCGAAACTGCTAATCCAATTTGTGGACCCGCTTCTAAAAAGAAGTTTTGGGAAGGATAAGCTTTAAGCATTAAAGGTAAATTAATATAATTTAGTTTTTGGGTAAAAGTCCCGTTGCTATTTGTAATTACATATCCTTGTTGAGAATACAACAATTCAGGTTGGATAGAAAAGCTTTCACTGATAAATTCCTCTCCATAAATACCTACATGAAAGCTATGTCTTTGTTCTGTTTCTCCATCTCCATCGAAACTTACAGCTGCTAAAGTATATCCACCTTTTATACCAGCATTCGATTTATGAGTTGTTTTCATTTGTGCATTTATTGAGAATACTATTCCCAAAAATAATGCTATTGTCAAATTCTTTTTTTTCATAGTTTTTAATTTTTTATTAAATTATTTTCCTCCATTAGCACGAAGATCTGCTATACATTGTGCGTCTAGTTGTGGTGCTGAACCGCCAGAAACCATATTAGTAATTCCCTTTCCACTTTCAGATGACCAATACATTAAGCAACTTTCTACATTACAATGTTTGGGATGGGCTGTATCTTCATGGTTACTTTGTAGCGCTGTTCCTAAATTGGTAAGTCCCAAAATATGCCCTAGTTCATGCGTAATTACTGTTGTTTCTAATAAGCTTCTGTTCGGTTCAAATGAACTATCACTCAATCCGTGAACTGTTTGTTCATAAATAACTAAAGAGGTATTTCTATAAGCTGTACCCAAGATAACTGCAGTACTGGTATCAGTCGATGATTTTCCATCTGTAAAAAAAACCCAAACCGCAATCTGATTTGATGTATTGAATTTTGTTCTATTCGCATCTTCAATTGCTACAATATCCTTATCAGTAAAAGTTGCTTTTCCCGTTGATGGTATGGCTCTTTTTACAATACTTATTCCGTTTGGTTTATAAGTTCTGGCATTAAGAAAAGACACTAAATTAGTAATCGCAGTTGTTGATGGCTCAAAGCCCTGAACGTAAACGATCTCTATAACCATACTGCTAAACTTTTTATCCGACAATAAATCATTAGAAGAACTTCCGGTAGTTTGTTTATTAGTGACAGGATTTATAGTTTCACTGGTTTCAAGAGCATCATCTTTTGAACAGGACACAAATAGGACGAAACCCATTGTTAGCATTGCAATTACTTTTTTCATTATTCTCTTTTGTATTATAAGTTTATTTTTAAAGAACAGCTACATGACGATAAGTAGCTGTTCTTTATAAAAGCATCAACTAAATGTAGCCTATATTTGTTTTAACACTAATGTAACAGCTGTATTAGTAGTACTTTGTAATGATATTGTTGAAGCAGTAAAACTTGTTACTTTCCAATTATTATTTAATAAAGTAAACGTAGCGTTACCAGTAAAATTTAGTTTTAGCAAAACATCTAATTCCGAGCTTACCGCATAAGTACCATTTACAGTTGTATTCAGCAGGTTTACAGCACTTACCGATAAATTATTTGCAAAATCTACCGTAAAATCTTTATAATTTGTTGCTGAGTTAACTCCAGCGCTTACAAATGAATCTACTTTAAACTTTCCATTAACTAAAATCGTTTCTAATTTTTTTGAATTTTCAACTGCTGCTGCCATTGTTGCTTCTGTTTTTAGAGAGGCGTTAATACTTGATTGCAATTCAGCATCACTTGAAACAGTTGTTTTCGTTCCATCAGCAATTGTAACTGAAATTGGATATTTTACCGAAAATAATTCTGTGCTACTTACATTAGACATATACGTATATAATTGTTGTTCGGATGTGATGACAATACTTCCTGTTTGTTGTAAACTTAAATTATAAGTTAAAATTGTAATTGGGAAACTAATATTTACAGAAGAAATAGCATCTTGACCCGAAGTTTCCGCTGATGTACACGCATTAAGAATCGCATTATACTCGGTTTGATTAGTAACAGTGGCCTCTGTATAATTACTTAATTTAACCTTTAAAGGAAATTGTAACACAACGGTATCTTGATCATTGTTAAACTGTCCAAAAATAGAAATAACTTTTTGATAGTCTAATTGACTTAAAATAGTAACCTGAACTCCGTTTACTTTAGCGGTAACTGGCAACAAAATTGAAGAACATGATGCTCCATCCAAGAAATCATCAAACGAACCATCGTACATGGAAGTACGTTTCAGGTTAGTTGTTGTAGTTGAATTAGCTGAATTTGTATTTGGATTTTCTCCTTGTACGTCATCAATTTCACTTTGGCATGATGTAAAACCTAAAATAGCCATCAATGCAATTCCTGTAATAATTTTTAATTTTTTCATAATTTTCAAATTTAATGTATTTTTATATTTACAAGCGATGTTTTTAACGCCTTTCTATTAATAAGACAACTACGCTTATTTTTACCCTATGGGAATTTTAAAAAAAATATAAAATATTAAAAATAAATTCATAAAATATTAAAAATCAATAAATTAAAATTTAAAATATTTTAAATAAAAAAGCAATTATAATTATCACAACTGCTTTTTGAAAAAATAATTTACATTTACAACCTACAAAAAAGAATTAATACTCAATGAGCGACAAAAAAAGTACCCTTTGCGACGAAAATCACTTTAGAGACTTTTACCTAAAGCACGTACAATCAGCAACTAATTTTGCGTATTACAAATGTGGTGATGATGAAGCTGCATTAGATTTGGTGCAAGATGCGTTTACCAAAATTTGGGAGAATTGTTCCAAAATTGACTTTAGTAAAGTCAAAACGTATTTGTTTACCAGCATTAATAATTTATTTCTAAATAACATAAAGCATCAAAAAGTGGTATTTAGATACGCCAAAGATGCGCCTAACTTAGATATGAATAATCAAAGTCCTGAATATCTATTCGAAGAAGAAGAATTCAAACTTAAACTTACAAAAGCTATCGCATCATTAAGTGAAGCACAGCGGGAAGTATTTTTATTAAATCGAATAGATGGAAAAAAGTACAGAGAAATAGCTGAGTTACTCGATATTTCTCAAAAAACTGTAGAAAAAAGAATGTCTGGAGCACTACAAATTTTAAGAACCCAAATAGAGAATATATAATATTACTGTCCACAAAACGTACTAAATTTACAGGACACAAATGCTTAAAAAAATTAGCAACGAATTACACAAATTCTCACTACTTTTTTAAAAATTGAAATAAGAATTTGTGGCAATTTGTGCAATTCGTGGCTAAAATAATTAATTTGATATTAATTACGAACGGTCATAATATATAATTAGTCATTTAGTTGTAGGGTAATTTAAAAGTTAATTGTCTTATAAATATAGAGAGATAAAATGAAAAACGAAAAAGAGATATTAAAATGGTTAAATAAAGAGCTTTCAAGCCAAGAAATTGAAGATTTAAAACAATCCGAAGATTTACAAACACTTGAAAAGATTGCTCATTATGCATCACAATTGGAGACTCCAAAAGTAGATGCACACGCTGCTTTGGAAGCTTTTAAAGTCCGAAACCATTCTAAAAAGAAAATAAAAGTAAGAACTTTAAACTTCAAAACATTTTATAGAGTAGCCGCAGTTCTGGCCGTTATGTTAACCTCTGCTTATTTCTTGTTTTTTAATAACATTACCTCTTTTGAAACCCAAATAGCGCAAACAAAATCAGTAAGGTTACCGGATAATTCTGAAGTAATATTAAACTCCGCTTCAAAATTGAGTTTTAACGAAAAAAAATGGGCTGATAAAAGAGCTTTAACGTTAGAAGGAGAAGCTTTTTTTAAAGTGCAGAAAGGACAAACTTTTAGCGTAAACACCCCTGTGGGAGTCGTTACCGTTTTAGGGACACAATTTAACGTAAAAGAACGTAAAAACTATTTTGAAGTAAATTGTTACGAAGGTTTGGTGAGTGTAATGTATAACAATGAAACTATTAAATTACCTCCTGGAAAAACATTTAGAGTTATAAATGGGATTATCGAAAATGTTGAAGATTTTAATGCCCAAAATCCTTCATGGATTCAACAAGAATCAAGCTTTAATAAGGTTCCTTTAGATCAGGTTATTGCAGAATTGGAGCGTCAGTATGACATAACAATTAAAATGGAAGATGTGGATACTTCAAAACTATTTACCGGAAGTTTTACACATACCGACAAAAAAATAGCGCTTCAGGCGGTTACAATTCCGCTTAAATTAAGCTACAGAATCGAAGGCAAAACCATTATATTTTACAACTATGGTATTAAATAGAGGGCTGATTTATTTGCTACTTTACTTTGGCAGTATTTGTTATGGACAAAATACAGCTAAAAAAACACCTTTGACTGAAGTTATTATTTCCCTCGAAAAACAATTCAACATCAAGTTTTCGTACGCAGTTGAAGATGTAGCCACCATTAAAATTGACAAACCAAATGCTTCTTTCACACTACAAGAAACTATTGATGATCTGAACTCGAAAACACTTTTAAACTTCAAGGCTTTAGACAATCGATATGTTACCGTTTCGGTGCTAAATAAAACAATATCCGTTTGTGGCATTGTTTTATCCGATGAAAGTAAATCTCGTTTAGTTGGCGCTTCAGTAGTTGTAAATGACATTGGAAGGAATATAATTACAGATCAAAATGGTGCGTTTAAGTTACCTAATATTCCAATAAATGCAACGTTAACCATTTCTTATTTGGGTTTTGAATCCAAACAGTTTTCTGCTAATGAATTGTTTTCTGCACAAAATAATTGCAAAGAAATTGTTCTTTCCACAAAGAACGAGGAGTTAAATCAGGTCCTGATAAATGTTTATTTAACGCCCGGATTACAAAAATATCTGGATGGAAGCACCGTTTTAAACACTAAAAAATTCGGCATTCTTCCCGGATTAATAGAACCTGACATTTTGCAATCCATTCAAGCGCTTCCCGGTGTAGAAAGTACCAATGAAAGCATTGCAAACATCAATGTGCGCGGCGGAACTAACGATCAAAATTTAGTGCTTTGGGACAATATCAAAATGTATCATTCCGGCCATTTCTTCGGGCTAATATCCGCTTATAACCCCAATCTGACCAACAAAGTTATCGTCAGTAAAAACGGAACAAGTGCTGAATACAGCGATGGTGTTTCCAGTACGATTAATATGTACACCAAAGATTTCGTCACCAATACCTTTTCTGGTGGCGCAGGAATTAACTCCATTAGCGCCGATGCTTTTTTAGAAATTCCAATAACTAAAAAATTAGAACTTCATATATCTGGACGCCGTTCGATTACTGATTTGTTTAAATCGCCTACGTACACTAAATACTTTGATCGTAGTTTTCAAGATACTGAAATCAATGCCGATAGTGACCAGCATGATACTTCTTCTGATTTTTACTTTTATGATTATACCGCTAAATTACTTTTTGATGTGAATGAAAAACATCAATTTAGAGTGAATATTATTGGTATCAATAACGCTTTGGATTATTCGGAACGTCTTACAAATTCAAACGAAACCCTATCTAAAACCAGTAATTTATCCCAGAAAAACATTGGTTACGGCGGAAATTGGAAAGCACAATGGAATTCAAAATTAAGCTCAAACTTCATCACTTACTTTTCCAGATACAATATTGACGCTACGGATTACAGAGTGGAAACGGATCAGCGCTTGACTGAAGCCAATGAAGTGCTCGAAACTGGAGCTAAACTCAATACGTATTACAAAACTAATAACAACTTAAATTTCTTGTTTGGGTACCAATTCAATGAAACGGGGATGTTAAACCAAACCACCGTTAGTGCTCCGTTTTATTCTAGTACTAAAAAGGATGTTTTATTGAATCATGCCTTATTTTCAGAAGTGGAATACAATAAAAATAATACGTATTTGAGAGTTGGAGTGCGTTTGAATTATTTTCAAAAATTTGAAAAGCTTTTGGTCGAGCCAAGATTAAACATCAGACAGAAATTATCTGATCAATTTGCTTTAAAATTAGAAGGGGAATTCAAAAATCAATCTACTACTCAAATCGTGGATTTTGAAGATGATTTTTTAGGTGTCGAAAAAAGACGTTGGGTTTTAGTAACCGATAAAGACATTCCAATTGCAACGAGCAAACAAGGTTCTTTTGGTGTTGAATTCAATAAAGACAAACTAAATATTGAAGCTACAGGTTTTTATAAGATAGTTGACGGCATCACGGCTTCAAATCAGGGTTTCTACAACAGCTTTCAGTTTAATAATGCAAATGGAAGTTACACTGCCAAAGGTTTTGAATTTTTAGCCAATAAAACAGCACGTCAATATAGCGTTTGGGTAAGTTACACATTTAGTACAAATGACTATGACTTTGATACTTTTACGCCCTCAACCTTTCCTAATAATGTAGATATAAGGCATTCTGTATCTCTTGGTTTTTATTACAATATTCTTAAAAATCTAAAAATAGCTGTTGGTGGTATTTGGAGAAATGGTCAGCCATATACAAGACCAGTTGAAGGTAACGAAACCATACAAAACGGAAATAATACCATGGTAAATTATGATTCGCCAAACAGTGAAAACCTGGATAATTTCATGCGTTTAGATGCTTCTTTAAATTATAATTTCAATCTGTCGGAATCTATTAAAGCTTCGTTTACCGCCGGTGTAATTAATGCTACCAATCAAGATAATGTTATCAATCGGTATTACAAAGTCAATCCAAATGACTCGAATGATGCCGTTCAAGTAGATAATAAATCGCTTAGTTTAACACCAAATATAAGTTTTAGAGTAAATTTTTAATATTTATTTTAACGTGAATTATTTAGTTTGCTTCCATTTCAACCTTTAATTATCTGCCCGATTAAATCATACCCTTTTTGTTTTTATATGTTTGCAGTATACTTTATTCAATTATAAAACAGTTCCAACTAAGTTATTACTGGCTTAATCTTGAGATAAATTAAAACTTATTTTTTGAATTAAAAATAAGTTTGCTTATTAATTTTCCACTTAGTGCTATAGAAACACTTTACTTAACAATGTTTTAATAATGCTTTTTTTATCTAAAGTAACTAAATCTTAAAAATACACACATTTAATTAATAATCAGCACATTGAGTATCATATAATCGTATTTTTGTTTAGATTCTATCTTCTAAAAACATTAAATTTTAATGTATTCAAGAGTAGATGCAATCGAAATTTTCTTTTGTAAAATTCTTTTCTTTTAATTCTTTAAAGAGAATAAAACAATAAGACACTTAAGCACTATTATCATGGAAAAGTTTAAAACTAAGAACTAAGCAATTGATAATTATTAGCTATAAAAGTGGAGACCAGCAGCCACTAAAAAAACGGGGCGTAATCGAAAAGCCATACGAGTAGAAGAATAAAAAAATAACAAAATGGAAAGTATAAAAAAAATAATGGTTCAGTACTAATTTCCTGAAATGACATCAAAACAATATGACCAAGTATGGCAGGATTAACGTGCAGCAAGTCATGAAAATCCGAAAGGTTTGGAATATCATGTGAGCACTCAGGCCAGAAAAGGTTTAAAAGTGATAGATGTTTAGGAAAATGCTGATGCGTTTAATGAATTTGGACAAACATTAGCGCCTATTCTTACTAAAAATGGTATTACTCCAACCCAACCAGTTGTATCTCCATTGCATTATAAATATTCCGCCAATCATGTTCATTAAGCAACAGTCAGAAAGCTAATTACTAAGGAGATAAACCGTCTCAATAAGATAGTTCATCTCTAATTTTTCGAATTTATAAAATACAAATGTTCATAAGGTACCATTTGTATTTTAGTTCACAAATCGAACTTTATTAAAAAAATCTTAAAATGAAAGCAATACAAAAAACAGCAATCTTTATAGTACTGGGTATTTTCTGCATCGTTGTGAAAGTTCAGTCACAAGATATGAAAATGTCTGGCGCTCATATTATGATTATGCCCGATGAAATTAAGTGGGGAGGAGCTCCTTCAGGTTTACCTCCCGGATCTCAAGCTGCAGTTCTAGAAGGCAACCCAAGCGTAGCCGGATTATTTACAATGCGTGCTAAAATTCCCGCCAATTATAAAATAATGCCGCATTGGCATCCTGCAGATGAACACATTACTGTTCTTCAAGGGACTTGCTTTATGGGAATGGGGGATAAATATGATGAAAATGCCGCAATGAAAATGGTCAAAGGAGGATTTGCAGTTATGAAAACGGGCTCTCGCCACTATTTCTTCACAAAAGAGGAATGCGTCATTCAATTACATGGTATGGGACCTTGGGGAATCACTTATGTTAATACTGCCGATGACCCGAGAAATAAAAAATAAATTCAAACTCTAAAAAATTATTTATTGTCCCGTCCTGAAAAAACGATACAGATTATTAGATAAAATTAAATATTAAACAGTAGCAAAAATGTTTTTGCTACTGTTTTTTGCTTTATAGGTTCTCATGTTAATTATGCTTTGA
>NZ_JBLVPI010000023.1:0-34092 GCF_048284325.1 Flavobacterium esculini
TGCCAGTTTATAAAAGAACGTCTGCGTTGTTGCGGGTGCAAAAGTAGCCCCTTTATTCGCTTTAACAAGCTTTTTTAAACCTTTTTTTTGACGTTTCTTTAACTTAAACTTTAACTCACTGGAAACATGCGCCTTGAAACGAAACTATTTTTCCGCTACCCTCCCGATGCTTCGGGACTATCCAAAGGAAAGGGTGACTAAATGGATAGGATTAGTGACAATGATTATACATAAGGAATCAAAATCATAATATTCTAAGTAGAAATTTTCATCCTATATATAAGGACACAATATTAATATTGGTGATGTAATTTATACTTCGGAGAAATGACAGACTCGATTGGAACGTTGCCTGCGTTAGGGATAGCAGCGGAAAGCCCACAGAAAATGGAATGAAATGGAATTTTTCGAGGACTTGCAGTGTATAGCCCGACCCTTTATAAAAAAGAGACAACTACTCATAATGATAGTCGCCTCTTTTTTTATAATGGGGAACGCCCCAAATAGTATTTTAATCGAAACGTATTGCTTTAACTGGTGAAATTTTGGTTATTATATAGGAAGGAATTAGTAATACTAAGAAACAAATAGTGACCGTGAGTAAATTCAACAACAATATATATCCCCAATTTAGGTAGACTGGTGCTTTATTGACGTAGTAATTTTCGGGATTCAATTGGATTATCCCGAATTGTTGCTGAATTAACAATAATGAGATTCCGATAAGATTGCCCCAAAACAATCCTCTTACGATAAGGTAAAAGGCATTGTAGAGAAATATTTTTCGAACAGACCAATTATTGGCTCCTAATGCTTTTAGTATTCCTATCATTTGGGTTCGTTCGAGTATTAATACTAGTAGTGCAACGACCATATTAATCGTAGCGACAAGTATCATGACTACTAATATGACGATGATATTGAAATCAAATAGTTGAAGCCATTCGAATATATAGCTGTATTTTTCAATTATGGTTTTAGTATCGAGTGTTGAAGACGTTTGTTCATAGACTTGCTCCCCTATTGACTTAATATTATCAAAATCATTTACAAAAACCTCGAAGGCACCTACTTGATCTGGTACCCACTTATTGATACGCTGCATGTGACGGATATCACCTATTACATATGTAGCATCGAATTCTTGAAAACCAGAATTAAAAATCCCAGTAATTTTAAATCTTCGGATGTTAGGTAATTGATTTTGGTTTTCTTTTATAAAGAATGTATTGAAAGAATCTCCCACTTTTAGATTCAATCTATTAGCAAGGAATTGCGATATCAATACTTCTTGATTGATATTTTTCGAGAAATCAGGTAGCTTTCCAGAAACAAGATACTCCTTTATATTATCCCATTTATAATCATTACCCACTCCTTTGAAGATGATTCCCTCAAAAGCAGTTTCTGTTCTGATAATTCCTGCTTTACTGGCGATAGCTTGAATGTGACTCACTTCAGGAACAGCTGTGAATTTTGGATAAAAATCCTGTTTTTTAGAAATTGGAACTAATGTAACTTCGGATTGATTGTTATCATAATTCGAAATAATGATATGTCCGTTGAAAGCCGAAACCTTTTCGCGGATTTTTTGCTGTAAGCCGATTCCCGTTGCTACCGAAACAATCATCATAATCATACCAATGGCAATTGCCGAAATTGCAATTTTTATAATTGGCGCAGATATACTACTTTTATAATCTTTAGCAGTTATCAGTCGTTTGGCGATGAAATATTCTAAATTCAATTTGATTCAATTTCTAATTTGGATTTGCTTCGCCAGTTCGCGTCGCTTGTGCCAAAAATACAGCTAAAACACGAATTACACTAATTGGCATTAATTTTATTTGAACCTAAATATGATACCATTCTTCAAGACATTAATTTGCCTCATCTTCTTAATAATCATTTCGACTTCCTGTTCGGCAAGAAAAACAGATTTAAGAGAAAATGAAAAATCAGATTTAGAAAAAACTAAAAACAATTCATCCGCAGCAATAAAGACCGGAGCCGACAATTATGATGATTATCTCCCATTATTAAAAAACAATACAATTGGAATTGTAACCAACCAGACTGGAATTCTCTTCAATAAAACTCATTTGGTAGATTTTCTATTAGCAAAAAATATTGCTATCCAAAAAATATTTGCGCCTGAGCATGGTTTTCGCGGAACTGCGGATGCAGGCGAACATTTAATTGACGGTAAAGATTTCAAAACTGGACTACCAATCATTTCTCTTTATGGAGATAATAAAAAACCAAAACCAGAACAACTAGCCGATATTGACATTATGGTTTTTGATTTGCAAGATGTGGGCGCACGATTTTACACTTATATTTCTTCGTTACATTATATTATGGAGGCTTGTGCTGAAAATAATATTCCGCTTTTAATCCTTGACAGACCTAATCCTAACGGCAGTATTGTAGACGGACCCATTTTAGAAACAGCATTATCAAGTTTTGTGGGTATGCATCTAATTCCTTTGCTTCACGGAATGACAATTGGTGAGTATGCTAAAATGATAAATGGCGAAAAATGGCTAAAGAATGGTGCGCAATGCAAACTGACCGTAATTCCATGTATTAATTACAACCGAAAAATAAATTATAGCTTACCTGTAAAACCATCGCCAAATCTTCCAAATGATCAAGCCGTGAATCTTTATGCGAGCTTATGTCTTTTTGAAGGTACGAATGTAAGTGTGGGACGAGGGACTGAAAAACAATTCCAGGTTTATGGTTCTCCTTATTTACCGAGAAGCACCTTTACTTTTATTCCGAAACCAAACTTCGGCGCCCAAAATCCTGTTTACAATGGTATAAAATGTTACGGAGAAGATTTATCAACACATACAAGAGTAAATCGACTGGAATTAAAATGGCTAATTAAAGCTTATCAGACTACAAATGACAAATCAAAATTCTTCAATCCTTTTTTCACAAAATTAGCAGGAACTAAAAAACTGCAGCAACAAATAGAAAATGGAACTTCAGAAAAGGAAATCAGAGAAAGCTGGAAGAAAGGGTTAATTGAGTTTAAAGAAATGAGAACGAAATATTTGATTTATTAATCCTCACCCCTCCCGATCCCGAAGCGTCGGGACGGAACTCTCCAAAGGAGAAGGAAACGAAACGGAAAATTTTCAAAGAGGCAACTTCTTTTTCATTTCCTCAACAATATTAAAAGCAGCTGGACAGATTGCTACGTTTTTTAACGTTAAATCCGTAATTTGTTGAAACTTTTTTCTATCTGTGTGTGGAAATTCTCTGCATGCTTTTGGGCGAACATCATAAATCATGCATGCATTTTCATTATCCAGAAAAGTACACGGCACACTTTGCAATACATAATCCCTGTCTTCATCGATTTGAAGGTATTGCTCAATAAACTGCTGCGGCTTTTGTCTAAGATATTTTGAAACACGCTCAATATCCGCATCCGTAAATAATGGCCCAGTAGTTTTACAGCAGTTTGCACACTTCAAACAATCCGTTTTCTTGAATTCGGCGTCATGCAAATCTTGCATCACGTAATCCAAATTCTTTGGCGTCTTCTTTTTCAGTTTATCGAAATACTTTTTATTTTCGATATGCTTATCTTTGGCTTCTTTAGGAAGATTGTTTAAAATATGTTTCAAGTTTAAAGTTTAAAGTTGGAACCACAAAAGTAACAAACTAGAATCCTGAAACATGAACTTTAAATAAAAAAAGATGAAAGACCTTTTTGGCAAAGCCATACTTGATTTTCAAACTAATAATTCTCCCGAAGATTTAATCACGGAAACCTCCATTTCTGAAGAGGATGAAATGAGCGTTGCGTATTTATTTCGTTCTTATAATGAAATGCCGAAATTGGAACAAAAAGCCTTACAACTTGCCAAAGGTAAAATCCTGGATGTAGGTTGTGGTGCAGGAAGCCATAGTTTGTTTTTACAGAACGAAAGAAATTTTGATATCCATTCGATTGATATTTCTAAAAATGCAGTTGAAGCCTGCCAACTAAGAGGTTTGAAAAATGTACAAGTTCATAATATTCTTGAAATGGACTCTGACAATCCTAAAAATAAATTTGACACCATTTTATTATTGATGAATGGCACCGGCATATTTGGAACACTAAAAGAAACGACTAAATTTTTACAAAAACTAAAAAGCTTACTTAATCCAAACGGACAAATTCTTATTGATTCTTCGGATATAATTTATATGTTTGACAATGATGAAGATGGTGGGAAATGGATTCCCAGCAAAGGATATTATGGCGAATTGACTTTTACACTACGGTATAAAAACGAAAAAGAAGAAGAATTTCCTTGGCTCTACCTAGATTACAACACATTACAAAATGCGGCTTTCGCTAATGGATTACAATCCGAATTAATTCTTGAAGGAGAGCATTATGACTATTTAGCTAAACTTTCGATTTAAAAAATAAATTATAATATGGAAAATTCATCATTAGAAAAATTACGTTATCCAATTGGAAAATTTATCCCGCCAGAAATCTATTCCCGCGTTTATCTAACTAATAAAATAGCAGAAATCGCAAATTTCCCAGAACGATTGAAAAAAGAAGTAATTAATTTAACCGAAGAACAACTAGAAACACCATATCGTCAAGATGGCTGGACAATTCGTCAAGTAATTCATCATTGCGCAGACAGTCACATGAATTGTTTCATTAGGATTAAATGGACATTGACTGAAGAAAAACCCGTAATAAAATTTTATCACGAAGATCGTTGGGCAGAATTACATGATAATTTAAGAATGCCCATTCAGCCTACTCTTTCCTTTCTGGAAGGCTTACACTTTCGTTTGGCTTATTTGATGAATAGTCTTTCTGAAGCCGATTTAGAAAAATCCTTTATTCATCCCGAGCATAACGCAGCATTCCAATTGAAAGAAATAATAGGAACTTATGCTTGGCATGGAAACCATCATTTGGCACACATCACCGAATTGAAAAAACAAAAAGGTTGGTGATTTTAGTAGCTCTTTCCAGCTATCCGCTATATCTTTATGGTCTCATTAAAAAATGAGACCATAAAGGATGCCGCTTCTATCTGGGCTAGGCAATAGTTTCCAAGAAATAAGTTCCCCTGAAATTGTAAGTCAACTTTATTTTGTAAGTCAACTTTATTAATTAATTCAAAACCCCAAACAGCAATTGTTTGGGGTTGTATGTTTTAAGGAATATTCAAATATTTATGTGTTTGTAAAGAAACACGCCATTTTGGATTGTTCATTACATAATCAACAATCAACGGAGTCATTTCTTCTTTTTTACTCCATTCTGGCTGAAGGAATAAAATGGCTTTCCCATTCACTTTTTCGGCTTGTTCCTCGGCAAAAATAAAATCGTGTTTATTATAAACGATTACTTTCAACTCATGCGCATTATCATAAACCGTTTGAGTTGGCAATTTATTCTTCTTTGGAGACAAACAAATCCAATCCCAAGTTCCCGTAAGCGGATAGGCTCCTGAAGTTTCTATGTGAACTTTTCTGCCTTTTTCTTTTAGATTTTGCGTTAGTAAAGTCATATCCCACATTAAAGGTTCTCCACCAGTAACCACAACAGTTTCTGAATACTTGCTTGCATTAGAAACTATCACATCAATTCCAGTAGGAGGATGCAATTCAGCATTCCAGCTTTCTTTAACATCACACCAATGACATCCCACATCACATCCGCCAATTCTAATAAAGTACGCAGCTGTTCCGGTATGAAATCCTTCTCCCTGGATGGTGTAAAATTCTTCCATCAATGGAAGCATCGCACCTTTATTAACTTCTAATTGTATTTCTTTTGATAACATTCTATAATTTTAAAGTGCAAAGATAGTTAATTAGAAAAGGAGTAATTTGCTATTTGGAAAATGCTTGCTGAAAATTACGAATAACAGCTAGTAGCCCCGATAGAAGCGGCATCCTTTTTTAGGGCATTTTTTTGACCTAAAAAAGATAGAGCGGATAGCGGGACTGATTACAGCAACTAATCCTACCGATTATGCTCAAAAAAAAACCGATAGTTCTTTGGGAACTATCGGTTTTAGTATTTAAAAATTCTTGTTTATTTCAAAGTTTGCAATGATTTAATTGCATATTCATTTGTTGGATCCAGTGCAAGTGTTTTGTTAAAGTATTCGATAGCTTTAGCTTTGTCCGTATTCGCATAACTAGCTGCCGAGTTATTATAAGACTCTATAATTTTAGATTTTACTGCCTTTTTTTCTATTTCTTCAGGGCCTTTTTCAGTAACAACTTTGATATAGTCTTCATAATATTTTACCATCATGTCATCTTTTTCCATCAATCTATTCGTTCTTGCTCTAAAGATATAAGCATCTTGAGTGGCTGGAGAAGCTTCGATAACATTTCCAAAAGCTACGTCAGCTTTTTGCAACGCAATAGGATCTGCTTTCACAATATCTTTTCTTGTATTGTCATAATATAACGAGTTTCCTAAATAAAAATTATCAAGCAAAAAATTTCTGGATTCCTTATTGGTTACTGCGATTTCAAAAATCGCGCCTGCTTCTTTGAATAATTTTAGTTCGTACAACTCTTTCCCAAAATCTGAAAGATTATTCGTAATTGTAATTTCCATTTCTACCGCTTTCTTAACATCTAAAATACCATTATTAAAAAGAGTAGGGTCTACTGTTTTCCCATCAACACCTATTGATTTTTTAATTTTAGCAAAACCTAAATATTGATAATCTACAGCAAGAACTTTATTTCCAGGACTTGAAATAAAACTTTCTAGGGATTGAATTGCAACATCAGCATTTCCATTTTCATATGCTGCAAAGCCTAAATAACGTAAAATTCTAGGATTTACTTTATCTAATTCTTTCATTTTATTAGCTTCAATTTCCAATGCTTTATAGTCACCAGCTAAGATTAAAAAGTCAGCATGACGCATACGAGAAGTCAAAGAATAATCAGTTAGACTCATATATTTCTCATAATAATCCAATGCTTTTTGAAGGTATACTTTACCTTTAGATGGTTCATTTCTTCCCCATAAGTAATATGTTTCAGCTAATTCACGATAAACTGGCCCGTAGTTTGCATTTGTAGCGATCACATTATCATATGCTTTTACTGCTTCAGTATATGCTTTAGCACCTTTAAGCAACACTCCTAGTTGCATTTTTGCTCTAATCAAAGTTGGGTCCGCCTGAAAAGCATCACGATAGGCTACATAAGCTTCATTTTGATTTTTATCACCATAAAAAGCATTTCCTAGTTCAAGTAAAACTTGTGCATCTTGTGGATTATTAATTTTAGCTCTGCTTAAGATAGATAGTGCACTTTTATAATCAGGCTTGTTAGCTGCCATGTAAGCTTTACCTATGTAGATATATTCTTCTACATCTTTCTTTTTAACATCTTTGGAAGCTAAAGCAAAATTAGCTTGTGCAGCAACAGGATTTCCATTATCTAAATCCAATTGACCTAATCCAATATAATTAAGTTTAGCGCCTTCAGTACCACTTAATCCTTTTTGAAAATAGATTTTAGCACTATCCGCCACGTTTTGTGTAAGATACACATTCCCTAAAAGAAAAGCAGCTCTCCCATTAGATGGTTTAGAATTTATAATTGATTTTAAAATCGATTTTGCGTTATCGAATTGTTCTGCGTCAATTGCTTTTTTTGCCTGAGTTAAATCTTGAGCTTGACTTACGGTTACCGAAGCCAATAAAGCAACACTAAAAATTTTAAATTTATTCATCTTTAATTGTAGTTAATTTATTTTTTTATGTTTTCAATTTGTTTTCTGATTTTAATATTCCTGCCAGGAATACGAACAGGAAGCAAACCAGATTTCAAAATTATCCTTTGTCCAATATCACCAGCAACGAATGAAGCAAAACCCATTCCTAAACCAGAATATCCTTGACAATTAATTATATACAAATCGCGTGCCAAAGGGTATTTGCCTTCGGCTATATTATTTTGCGAAGGAGTGTAAGACTTATCACTTCTATCTCCCATTACATTTAGAGTATTGACATTATCAACATACTTTTGCATAGCTGGCATGGGTTGAGAAAGCCAATTAACACCTACAACCCCAATCATTCCATCATTTTCAGAAACATACTTAATAACTTCATCATTAGTTTTAAATGAAAACACGCCTTTTTCTGGTATCGCTTTTAACCCTGCAAGTGAGTTCATATATCTAACTGTACTTGAATTTGGATTATCAAATACTAATCCCTTAATGGAAGCAACTGGTTTTCCTTGCATAAAACTAATAACATCTTTTAACGCTACAATAGTATCATTATTGTTTTTATTAGAAATAAAAGCAACTGCATCTGTAGCAAATACTGTTACTTTAGGAACAATTTTTCTCTGATCAAAAATTTTCAATTCCTGATTTGTCAAATTTCTAGACAAAATAGCAATTGCTGCTTTTTCATTAAACAAAGAATTAACCGTTTCAGATTCAGATTTTGAGATAAGTTTTATTTTTGCTTCATATTTACTTTCAAAAACAGCTACCTGATCTTCAATAATAGGAGTCAAAGTTTCATCCACATAAATAGTTGTAGAGCCTTTCAGAATGGTTTCTTTGTTCTTTGAACTATCAGCTTGATTACAAGCAAACATTAAAACAATTACTGAAAAAAAAACAAAATACGGAAGTTTAGCATAATTTTTCATAATCTAGTTTTTATTATCATTTATAATTCGAAAGAATCTAATAGAAGAGTATACAATAAGTAAGACTCCAAATGCAACTCTATAAGTAGGCTGAATTGCTAGAGGAAAATTCTTCATAAAGATAATCAATAAACCTAAAATAAGATAAACTAGAAAAAACAAAATTCCTAAAACAAGAAGAAATCGCTCTTTAAGCGATTTCTTCTTAATATTATTTACTATGTTATTTAACATTATTCTGCAGATTGTATAGTAATTGGAAGAGAATAAAGTACTCTTACTGGTTTACCATTTTGCTCTCCTGGTTTCCATCTAGGACATTTATTTAATACACGGATAGCTTCTTTTCCCGTACCGTAACCAATATCTCTGATTACTTTGATGTCAGTCAATGAACCATCTTTTTCTACAACAAAAGTAACATAAACTTTACCTTTTAAGCCTTCTTCTTCTGGAGTTTGATAATTTTTACCAACATATGCGTAAAATTTTTCCATTCCTCCTGGAAAATCTGGTTTAACCTCTATACCTGCCGTGTTGTAAATTTGATTATCTTCAGCAATTACTTCACTAGGTCCATTACCAACTGGCTCAACTGACAATTCAGCATCTGGATCTCCTTTAATAGTTTCAGCACCTAATTTTTTGTCTTTTATCTCAACAATTTTTGGTGGCTCTTCAGTAACCTCATCTGCTTTAGCCACAACTGGCTTAACAAATTTCACCTGATCTACTTTTGGAGGAGGTGGTGGAGGTGGTGGAAGATCTTTTTTAACTTCTTCTTTCTTAGGTGGCAACTTTACCGTAGTAATTTTAGTATCTAATACTTCAGAATCATCCGAAGAATTAGGAATAAGACTCATGATAAGCGGTGCACTAACAGCAAGAGCGAAAACAATTGCACCAAGCACAAGAGCTTTAACCATAGTCTTGTTATTTGTTTTTCTAAGTTCATAAGCACCATAGGCCTTATTACGACCTTCGAATACAATATCAAGCCATTGGTTTGTGAATATATCTAATTTCATTTTTCTTAGTTATTAGGTTATTAAGTAATAAGATAAATCTTATTTACCTTCTAACAATTTTAGTTCCTCTGGAGTAAAATCATTTACAATTGCATACGTTGGAACGTCAACAATCGCCATTTCATCTAGAATATCTACTAAATTGCGGTAATTTGATTTTTTGCTTGGTTTGATAATTACAATCATTCCTTTATCTTTATTACCCGTATATTCTAAAACTGATTTTTTTCTCTTCAATAATTCTTTACGAATCCCTTCTTTACCATAAGAAATATCTTTAGGACCAGCAATTGGTGTTGCCAATAAACCCATATAATATGTCATTTTATCATTATCACCTAATAATACAGTCATAGTACGGTTCTCATCAACTTTAATTGGCTTATCCTTATTTTTATCATCTTCTTTATCTGGCAAACCCAAAGGCATTGATTGCGGTTTAGATAGCGTAGTCGTTAGCATAAAAAAGGTAATTAACAAGAAAGCTAAATCCACCATAGCAGTTAAATCTACTTTTGAATTTGATTTTTTACTTCTTACTTTTCCACCTTTTTTGCCACCACCGTCGCCAGTATTTAATTCAGCCATTTTAGTGTATTTTTTTTAGTTTTTTTCTTTTGCTCTTAAACCCGTAACTAAGTTGAAGCTATTGATTTTTTGGTCTTGTAAAATATCCATAACTTTCAATATAGCTGGATACTCTTCTTTTGCATCACCCTTTATGGCAAACTGCAGTTCTTTGTCCTCGACCTCAATATTTGCTATACGAGCATTGTAAATCCATTCTTTCAATTGATTATCAAGTGAATCTTTAGGAATACCAGGCTGTAACCCTTCTTTACTTCGCTCAGCGGTTTTCATAGCAATAAGCTGCTTTAAATTTGAAATTGGAACACCAATTCCCTCCATTAATGCAAATTTTGATGATTCATCTTCTGTAAATGCAACACCATATTTTTGTCCCATCAACTCAAGTGTTCTTTTACGAACTTCTCTACCTTTTAAGTCAAAAAATACTTTTCCTTTTCCAACAGTAATCGTTGCTAAATCCGTATCCGGCAACTTTGATTGAACTGTTGAAGCAGGGGTATCCACTGGTAATGCTTCTGGAATCTTAGCTGTAGCTGTCAAAATAAAGAAAGTCAGCAAAAGAAAAGCCACATCACACATAGCCGTCATATCAATAGACGCTGCTTTTTTGGACATTTTTATAGCCATTAATATATTTTTTAATATTTACAAGAAAATAACTCTTTTTACTATAGTACTATTTTCTTATAAACTAAATTATTAATTATTTTTTTGTACTTCTGTAGTGTCTGTAAGTATTTACAATTGTATTACCTGCCTCATCAATAGAATAAGTCAGAGTATCAATTTTAGAAGTAAAAAAGTTGTAAGCTACAATTGCTAATGCTGAAGTAGCAATACCTGTTGCAGTGTTAATCAATGCTTCAGAAATACCGTTTGCAAGCGCAGCTTGATCTGGAGTTCCAGCAGCAGCCAAAGCACCAAATGCTTTAATCATCCCTGTTACTGTTCCTAACAAACCAGCAAGAGTTCCTAATGAAACTAATGTAGAAAGAATAGTCATATGTTTTTCTAACATTGGCATTTCCAATGAAGTAGCTTCTTCAATTTCTTTGTGGATAGTTTCAGCAGCAGCTTCGCTATCTAAACCTTCTTTTTTAACATCTTGGTATTTTAACAAAGCTGATTTTATTGCATTTGCAACAGACCCTTTTTGTTTATCACATAAAGCAATAGCTCCCTCGATATCACCTGTAGTAATGTTTCCTTGAACACTTTTCATAAACTGATCAAGATTTCCTTTACCAGCTGCTTTTGAAATTACTGCAAAACGCTCAAATGAAAACACAATAACCATTAATAAACATCCTAATAAAATAGGTACAATAGGACCTCCTTTATATACCATTGCTAAGTAATTCCCAGGGATTGGGTGACCTGTGTTGACACCACCTTCAAAGTTAGCACCATTACCCATTATAAAATTCCATATAATCCATCCAACAAAAACACATGCTACAATAATGATTCCTGAAATCATTCCTCCACCTTTTGAACCGTTTTCTTTTTTAACGTTTGCCATTTTTTTTTAATTTTAATAGTTTTAAATAATTTAATCTTTTAGTTATAATAAACTTGTAGTGGAGCAAATTTATATTTTTAGTTTAAATAAAAAAACTTTTTTTAATTTTATTATAATTAATTTTATTCCCAAAAAATATTCGCTGATTTAAAATTTACATTTATATCAGAATTCACAAGTAAATTAGTTGTTTTGTAAAAAAAAAAATATTTTTTTATGATATATTAAGACAATATTTCAAAATCTAGATTGAAACAGTTAAAAATATTTTTTTTTATTATTAACAATAAAAAAGCAGGAAAACTGCAGTTAACACTTTATTAATACATATTATCAAAATTTACACCTTACAAATGATTTTAATTCACCCCTATTATGAGCAGAAAAGAAGTTTTTACACAACACATTAATAAAGGCTATATTTCTAAAGGAGAATGCATTATTTTGGGCGGAGCCATACTTGACGGAGAGACTTTGGCTGATACCTTTGTAAAAATACCATTAAAAACCTTGAACCGACACGGATTGATTGCAGGTGCTACGGGAACTGGAAAAACCAAAACAATTCAGGTACTTTCTGAACAGTTATCCTCCTTTGGAATTCCTGTATTAATGATGGATATAAAAGGTGATTTTAGCGGTATTGCAAAAGAAGGAGAGGAAAAGCCTTTTATTACTGAACGCCATGCTAAAATTAACATCCCATATAGCGTGTCCAGTTTTCCTGTTGAACTATTGACCTTGTCTGAGCAAAACGGAGTTCGTCTTCGCGCAACAATATCAGAGTTTGGACCTGTATTATTTTCTAGAATACTAGGCTTGAACGACACACAAGCTGGTGTAGTAGCAGTAATTTTTAAATATTGCGATGATAATAAAATGCCTTTATTGGATATTAAAGACATCAAAAAAGTAATCAATTATATCACTGAAGAGGGAAAAGAAGAGATATCAGCTGATTATGGCAAAATTTCTACTTCAACTACCGGGATTATTCTTAGAAAAATAGTTGAACTGGAACAACAAGGAGCAGACTTGTTTTTTGGAGAAATGTCTTTTGACATTAATGATTTAATGCGCATTGATGAAAATGGCAAAGGGTATGTGAATATCCTGCGTTTGACCGACATTCAGGACAAACCAAAATTATTTTCGACATTTATGCTGAGTTTATTGGCTGAAATCTACCAACAAATGCCCGAAAAAGGTGATGTCGACCAACCTGAATTAGTGATTTTTATTGATGAAGCCCATTTAATTTTTAATGAAGCCAGTAAAACATTACTAGAACAGATAGAAACAATCATAAAACTAATTCGTTCTAAGGGAATTGGAATTTATTTTATTACCCAAAATCCTATGGACATCCCAAGTGGTGTTTTGGCACAATTAGGTTTAAAAATACAACATGCTTTACGGGCTTTTACCGCAAATGACAGACAGGCGATAAAACAAACGGCCGATAATTACCCAACATCTGAATATTACAAAACCGATGAAGTGTTGACTAGCCTTGGAATTGGAGAAGCTCTAGTTACCGCACTGAACGAAAAAGGAATTCCTACTCCGCTTGCAGCGACAATGATGCGTGCCCCTATGAGTAGAATGGATATTTTGACTGAAAGTGAGATTCAAGAAATCAATACTAAATCAAAACTGGTAAAAAAATACAGTGAACTTATTGATCGTGACAGCGCTTACGAAATGCTTAATAAAAAAATTGCCGTTATCGAACAGGAAGTTACAGCACAACAACAAGAAAAAGCAACTCAGAAAGAAGAAAACAGCGGTCCAAGTACAGCAAGTGTTGTAGGAAAATCTGTTTTAAAAGTATTAACAAGTGCTACTTTTATAAGAGGTGCTTTTGGTATTTTAACAAAAATGTTCAAAAAATAAATTCTCCATACCCTTTTAGAATTAAATTTCTTTAAGGGTATTTCAAAAAGTAATATTAAAAATGAAAAAATATTTTATTCAAAAAACACCATTTGTAGTTCCAACAACTGATGGCAAATTAATACAAGAACATCACGGAAATGCAACCACTAATAATCCTGAAATATCAATCGCACACATGATTGCTCCACCCAAATGGAGTGAACCTTTTCAAACACCCGAATTTGAAGAATACACCTATATTATAAAAGGAAAAAAGCAATTTATTATTGAAGATGAAATTATCATTCTTGAAACTGGTCAATCGATAAAAATTGAGAAGAACACTCGGGTACAATATTCCAACCCTTTTGACGAACCATGCGAATATATTGCTATTTGCAAACCTGCTTTTGATTTTACAAAAGTACATCGTGAGGAATAAACACCCTTATAAGAGCGAAAAAAATATTTTTTTCACCAACATAGTGAAGTAATATACCTGAAAAATGAACTAACAAATAAATACTTTAAAAAAACTATTGTAACAATTCTAATATTTTATTTTCTACTGCTTCGCTATCCCAAATATTTTCAATGTTTTCCATTTTCAAAACCTCCTCCATGATGGCATTTTGATAATCCCCAATAGCCAAAGCTTCAGCATAAGGGCGATCGCTAAAAGTCACTCTACTATAAAGAGGAATCCATTTATCAGGATGTTTATCCGAAAAATATTTCTCAATTTTCTTTTGTAATAGGAATTTTTCGTCAGCAGTTTTGGAACTCATTTCCATAAAATTGCGATACGAAAGTTCCGCAATTGCATCCGCATTTGGTTTACGAGATTTTTGATATTCAGAAAAAATGGTCTTCCAGTCGTCACCGTACTTTTCTATCATTTCATAAAGTATAGAAATATCTTCAAAACCCGCATTCATTCCTTGTCCATAAAAAGGTACGATCGCATGACAGGCATCACCAATTAAGGCAATTTTATCTTCATAAGTCCAAGGATAACATTTCATGGTCACTAGTGTACTTGTTGGATTCTTGAAAAAATCTTCAGTCAATTTTGGAATTACATCAATCGTATCCGGTAAATTCTTTTCAAAAAAAGCCTCTACTTCTTTTTGGTCTTTTAATGACGCAAAAGAATTTTCTCCTTCAAAAGGCATGAACAAAGTACACGTAAAACTACCGTCTAAATTAGGCAATGCAATCAACATGTATTCGCCTCTTGGCCAAATGTGAAACGAATTTTTATCTAATTTATGTGTCGCATTTAGGTTTGCAGGAATATTTAATTCCTTATATCCAATGGGTAAAAATTCTTGCGAATAATCAAACATGCTTTGACGTTGCATGCGGTGGCGAATCCTAGAAAAGGCACCATCAGCACCAAAAACCATATCGTATTTTTTTTCTTCCCATGCTCCTCTTTCGGTTTCACCAATATGTAGCGTCGCATCATCTAAGGTTACATCCCAAATTTTATGCTCAAAAAAGAATTCCGCTCCTGCGGCTTCCGCCAAATCAATCATTTTTCTATTTAAAATTCCTCTTGAAATCGAATAAATAGACTCCCCTTCTTGTCCGTAATTTTGAAAATTAAGCCTGTCCACAAGATGAATGGCCCGCTTGTCCATAGGAATTGCAATTTCGCGTACCGCATCACCCACACCAACTCCGTCCAGTGCTTTCCAACCGCGATTAGACATGGCTAAATTGATAGAACGACCCGAAAACTGAATTTGTCTAATATCTGGACTTCTATCATAGACATGAACCGTATGACCTGCTTTTCTGAGGTAAATAGCTAATAAAGAACCGACTAATCCAGAACCTACAACCGCTATTTTTTGGGGAGTTTGCATTAATTTTTTATAAAAAGTTAGGCAAAATTACTGATTAATTATTTTAAGGACTTTAAAAACCATTACTTTTTATGCGGAATAAAGACCAACTTTGTTGAAGTTCTAACAATCTCTTCCTTGTTCAGTTTCATTCTTCTAAATTTCCCTGCATTGTATAGTTCTGCCTGATCACTATAATGTGCACTTAATGGATTTCCTGATTGTCCCGTTGGTAAAATACTCCAACTGTTTTCTATATCAGAAAAATCAATAATTCTTCTCGTTGACGGGCCGGCAGAAACTTTATAATTACCATCTTCTGAAAATCCAAACATTTGATTATTGATTACCTCATTTGATCCTGAAACTTCAAAAGGCCCCACATTAAAAATCTTTCTTAGTGCCGCCACTTTCCCCAACGGATGTTGATGCTCTAACGAATGCACTTTATCCCAAGTCCAAGCTGGAACTGAATTTCCCAATTGTTTTTCTAAGGCTGCAATAGCCTCTTTAAATGATTGTGATAGAATTTGACTTCTGGTTTCTTTTATACTTTTACTCTCACTATTATCCCACCAAAGAGACGTTGCATTTGTCATTTGTCTTGCAATTATTTGCTTCACAATATGTGTTCCCAAAAATTGCTTGAAATTAACTTCTCCGAGTTCATCTTTAAAAGTATTTTTTAAATATAAATAAACCCATTTATTATAAATGGTTGGTGCTATATCTCCAAGATTATTGGATCCACTCCAAATTTTAAGAATATCAATAGCTTCTTTTTCATTTTTAGAAAGCGTATTATAATTGACACTCGAAATCAAAGTCGCAACCACTTCTGGAGCAATTGCCGAAGTATTATCGAAAATCATTTTGCTTACCGCTTCTTTGTCCCAATTCGATTTTGAATTTAATAATTGCGTGATTCTTTTGGCTCTGTCTTCAGGAAGATAGTAGCCAGGATATAAAAACCCGTCTATTGGTTCCGGTTGATTATTGGCCGAATAAACGTAACTCCAATTTGGATTCTCCGCTGAAGGGTTTTTGGAAAAATCTAAATACTCGGCAATATCATCTTTACCGCTAGTTCCATCGAGAATGAAATTCGTATTCACTCCTTCCTTATGTTTATATAACTTTCCTGTTGCCCACCAAGCTACATTCCCCTTGGCGTCACCATACATTACATTTAATCCTGGTGCTGCTATCAAAGCAACTCCTTTGTGAAAATCGGGTTTACTTTTTGCATGTGAAAGTGTATAGACCGCATCGAGAATCTGAATAGGTTGTTGCGTATAAATCCATGACATTGCAACGGGTTTATTTTTGTTTAGACCGTCAATCAAGTCATTCATAATAGGACCATGACGACTCACTTTTACATTTAAAACTACATCTGCGGTATCTTTTACTTTTATTATTTTTTTACGAATTTCATACGAGCTGAAACCATTTGGCGTTTTGTAAGCATTCGCATCATTTGGATTATTTTCTTCTTGGTATAAATCAATATCATCATTTTCAAACATTGTCAAACCATATGCATATTCACGATTATGACCTAACAAAGGATACGGAGTTCCCGCCAAATAACAGCCATACAATTCAAAATCGGGTGTTACTAAATGTGCTTCGTACCAAGTACCCGGCTGCGAAAAACCAATATGCGGATCATTCGCAAAAATCACTTTCCCGCTTTTAGTTTTCTTCGGAGCAATAACCCAACTGTTGCTTCCTACAAATGGAGGAATTGGCGATTGATCTAAAAGTGACGCTATAGAATTTGCAATCGTACTATATTCTTGTGAAGACTCTTTAGCATTTTTAATTCGGGTAGTATTAAAAGAACTATCAATTCCAAAATCTGTCAGATACTCCATTCCGTATTTATTTCGAATATCGGTCAATAATGGATCCGTTTTTTGAGCCATCGCAAAACTAAAAGACATGTATCCAAAAATATTATAAACATCTTTTATCGTGAATTTCTCTTTCTTAACCCCGACTAAACTGAACTCTATAGGAGTTTTTCCTTCTTCTAAATATTGATTAATTCCATCCAAGTAGGCCATTGTCAATTGATAACTTGGGCTATTTTTATCCAATACTGCAATCGCTTTTGCTGAAGCTTCTTCGATTCCAAGTCCTGCAAAAAATTTGTCGTTTTTCAATGCAACCGAACCAAAAATCTCTGACAATCGCCCCGGAGCAATACGTCGCATTAATTCCATTTGCCACAATCGGTCTTGCGCATGCACATAACCCAAAGCTTCCATAGCATCCTTTGAATCATTGGCATAAATATGAGGCACTCCAAACTCATCAAAATATACCGTTGTTTCTTTCTGAATGTTTTTCAATTTTACTTTACCTTCATATTTTGGTTTTAGATAAAAACCATAAACAATTAAAGCTAGTAATATAGTCACTGTCAACGAAAGTAAAACCAGAAGGATTTTTTTGAATTTTTTCATTTTTGGATAAATTGGTCAACAAATATATAGGATTTGAAAGTTATTTTAAACTATTTCTTTTGCATCGCTTTTAATATAAAAGGTTAGATTCAATTATTTTGTTTAATTTATTTTACATTTAATTAAACAAAAAGTATCTTTGTTCCAAATTAAAAAAGACATGAAGCATATTTCAAAAGATGATATTTCCCAAATGGAAAAAATCGAAAGATTAAATTTAATCAATTCTTGCACCGGATATAAATCAGCTAATTTACTTGCTACAAAATCCATTCAGGGAAAACCAAATGTAGCCATATTTAGCAGTGTCACTCATTTAGGAAGTAATCCTGCATTAATTGGATTCATAATGAGACCTACAACTGTCCCAAGAGATACGTACAAAAACATAAAGGAAACCGGCTACTTTACCGTGAATCACATTACAGTGAACATGATTGAAGATGCGCATCATACCTCGGCGAACTATGAATTGGGAATTTCTGAATTTGACAAAACAAATCTTGAAGAAGAATACAAAAATAATATTGAAATCCCTTTCGTAAAAGGAAGTCCCGTTCAATTGTATTGCAAATATGTAAATGAATATTATATCAAGGAAAACGATACTGTTCACATTATTGCTTCTATCGAAAATTTATTTTTTCAAGAAGAATTGGAACATAAAGATGGTTGGCTACAAATTGACAAAGGAAATGTTGTGGCACTAAATGGACTCGACGGGTATTGTTTACCCAAATTAGTGGATCGTTTTCAATATGCCCGAAAAGAGATTCCCACTACTTCATTTTTCAAAAAATAGAAAATGAAAAAATTGCGATTAATCCTTGGTGATCAGTTAAATTCAGAGCATTCCTGGTTTCAGGAATGTGAAAACCATACGATTTATGTCTTTGCAGAAATGCGTCAGGAAACTGATTATGTAAAACATCACATCCAAAAAGTGGTAGCGTTTTTCATGTCAATGAGGAATTTTTACATAGCCATAAAAGCATATGGACATCAAGCGGTCTATTTTCAAATTACCACTGCAGACAATCCACAGGATTTAGAAAAAATCATTGCCCTTTGTGTCGAAAAACACAAAATCGAAAAATTTGAATACCAGTTACCCGACGAATATAGACTAGATCAACAGCTAAAAATGATTTGTTCTAATCTAAAAATCGAATCAGAAGCTTTTGACTCCGAACATTTTTACACCAAGCGTCACGATCTCACCGATTTCTTTGAGGGAAAGAAGCTACTCTTGATGGAGAATTTTTATCGTAACATGCGTAAAAAAAATCATATTTTAATGAATGGAATAACACCTTTGGGCAACCAATGGAATTTTGATGCAGATAATCGGAAAAAATATAAAGGTGAAGTTCCTGTTCCATCAGAAAAAAATTTTCATGCGAATATTTCTGAAGTTCTAGCTCAAATAAAAGAAGCTGGCATAGTCACTTTTGGAAACATCAATGAGAATAATTTCAGTTGGCCCACTTCTCGTGAGCAATCACTGGAAGTTTTAAATTATTTCTGTACAAATCTACTGCAACATTTTGGCGATTATGAAGATGCGATACATACCGATGAAAAATTTCTTTTCCATTCTCGTTTGTCTTTTGCTATGAATAGTAAAATGCTTTCGCCAAAAGAGGTAATCGAGACCGTTATTTCTTTTTATCATTTAAATCAAGCTGAAATAACCCTCTCGCAAGTAGAAGGATTTGTACGTCAGATACTCGGTTGGCGGGAATACATTCGGGGAATTTATTGGAAAGAAATGCCCAATTATGGTCAAATGAATGTTTTGAAAAACTATAACAAGTTACCAGATTTTTTCTGGACGGGTAAAACCAAAATGAATTGCATGAGTCACGCTATCAATCAAAGTTTAGACGATGCGTATGCACATCATATTCAACGTCTCATGGTAATAGGGAATTTTACGTTACTGACACAAATTCATCCTGATGAAGTAGACCAATGGTATCTGGGCGTTTACATCGATGCTATTGAATGGGTCGAAATGCCAAATACCCGCGGTATGTCACAATATGCAGATGGCGGAATTATCGCCACAAAACCCTATGTTTCCTCTGGAAGTTACATCAATAAAATGAGCAATAATTGTGTCAAATGCCATTACAATGTCAAAGAGAAATTTGGAGATAAAGCCTGCCCTTTCAATTCGTTATACTGGAATTTTCTAGACGAAAAAAAAGAGTATTTCAAAGGAAATCCTCGTATGGGAATGATGCTGAATTTATTGAATAAAATAAATCCAGAAGAATTGTATAAAATCAAAATTAAGGCCAATGCTATTATTGGAAGTTTGAATTCGTATTAAACTAAAGACTACTAAAAATAAAAAGAGTGTTTAAATTCGATTAGAACTTAAACACTCTTTTTATAAAAACTTATAGTGCTACTTTTTTAAAAACTAACATTAAGTCTAATAATTCAACCTTTGTTGTAAGTTTCAACAATTATGAATACTTTAGAGTATGTTTAAGAAAATAAAATATTTTCATTTTAACAAAAACAAACCCCAAACCCCTCTCAAGAGCAGAATTCGACCCCGTTAACATTTAGTTGTTTATTAAGTTAATGTCCAAAAATTTATTTATTACTCTTTACCTCCGTCAATAATAGCACCAGTACCTGCTCCAACACCTGCTCCTGCTAAACCACCAATTATAGCTCCTTGTCCTTTTTTCTTACTAATAATTGCTCCAGTAACGGCTCCAACTCCAGCTCCAATAACGGCTCCTTTTGCTGCTCCACTCCAACCTTTCTTTTTCGTGGTCGTTGTCGTTGTGATAGCGGCTGCCTGATGATTGACAACAACAACTTCTTTTTGAGATTCTATCTTGGCATCTTCAACTTTACCCATCTCAATTTGCATGGAATCAATGACTTTTTGTTTTTCAAATTCAGCATTCATTGAATCCGTAGTCACTAGTTTCATAGAATCGATGCTTGCTTGCTTTGCTTTTTCCATCTCCATTTTTCCTTGATTCTGACAAGAAACGATAACTAATGATAGTACTATAAAGTATATATTTTTCATAATTTTAAATTTAAGAATTTCTAATGCTACAAAGGAACATTTAAACCATTAAATAAAACTTATAGAATTTAAACTATTTTTTATATAATTTTAGAAAAATGTTACCCTATAATTCCAGCTTTCAAGGTTTGTCCAAAGTGATACATATCCTCAAAAGAACTGTATAATGGAACCGGAGCCAAACGAATAACATTAGGCTCCCGCCAATCCGTTATCACACCATTTTCCATAAGATAGTCAAACAAACTCCGTCCTTCTCCATGTAGCAATACTGATAATTGTGACCCTCTTTCGGATGGATTTGATGGCGTAATGATTTCGAAGCTACTATCCACCTCCTTGTCAATTTCATGCAAAATAAACTCCAAGTAAGAAGTAATTCTATCTCTTTTTTGGATTAAAGCGTCCATTCCTATTTCATCAAACATTTCAACTGATGCCAAATAGGGTGCTAAAGAAAGCACTGGTAAATTGCTGATTTGCCAACCATCGGCTCCATGAATGGGATTGAAAGTTTGCTCCATCTTGAAACGACGTTCTTTATTGTGTCCCCACCAACCGGCGAATCTTGGCAACTCCGAATTATTATGGTGTTTTTCATGAATAAAACACCCCGAAGCATTTCCAGGTCCTGAATTCATATATTTATAACTACACCAGGCAGCAAAATCCACATTCCAATGGTGCAATTCCAGTTTTATATTTCCTGCAGCGTGGGCTAAATCCCAACCTACATAAGCGCCCGCTTTATGACCAGCGGCAGTTATGGTTTTCATATCAAAAACTTGTCCCGTGTAATAGTTGACCCCTCCAATTAAAACCAAAGCCAATTCCTCACCTACTTCCTCAATTTTAGCCAAAATATCTTCTAAGCGTATGTTGTGTTCCCCGTCGCGACGCTTGATTTCAATAATTGTATCTTCTGGTTTATACCCATGAAAATGCACTTGACTTTGAAACATATATTGATCTGAAGGGAATGCTTTTTCCTCGCAAATGATTTTATATCTGGTTGTAGTAGGCCGGTAAAAGGAAACCATTAATAAATGAAGATTAACCGTCAATGTATTCATCACAGTTACCTCACTTGGTAAGGCGCCAACAATTTTACTCAATGGATTCGCAAATCGCTCTTGGTAATCCCACCACGGTTTTTGTGCATAAAAATGACCTTCAACGGCAAGGTTTCCCCAGTCATTCATCACCTCGTCTATGTATGCTTTGGTACGTTTAGGTTGTAATCCCAGTGAATTTCCTGTAAAATAAATCACTTTTTTTCCATTTACCTGCGGAAAAATAAATTCATCTTGGTATTTATTTAACTGATCTTGTGCATCAAGTTGTTTTGCAAATTCAATGGTGTTTTTGAAAATCATTGTTTGTATTTTGTTTGGTAAAAGTAATAAAAAAAGACAGATAGATAAAAGACTTTTGGCCTATAGACAGAAAGACAACTTTAAAAAAAGAAGCGTTTGATGTAGGAAAATAATTAATATCTTGCATACGGAATTAAAAATTAACACGTTATTTAATTATATTTAATTGAATATAAAAATTTTAGCTATGCTTAAAAACAATTTGAACGTTATTATTATTTCGCTGGCAGTTGTGATTTCAGCTTATTTATTTTCGAATGCTTTTCAGAATCGAAATAAGAACAACGATACCATCAGTGTGACAGGTTTAGGGAAGAAAGATTTTGTTTCGGATTTAATTGTATGGAGTGGTTCTTTCTCTAAAAAAAGTACGACTTTAAAAGAAGCCTATGCATCACTTGATACCGACAGAGAAAAAATCAAAAGCTACTTATCAAGCAAAGGAATTGCTCCGACTGAAATGGTGTTTTCGGCGGTGAATTTTAATAAAGATTTTGAAACTATTTTCAATGCAAACGGAACTACCAAACAACAAATTTTCACTGGATTCACATTGACTCAAAGCGTGAGTATCCAATCAAAGGAAGTGAACAAAATTGAAGAAATATCAAGACAATCCAGTGAATTAATTAATTCTGGTGTGGAATTTTATTCGAATCCTCCTGAATATTATTACACCAAGTTAGCGGAATTGAAAATAAAAATGATTGCCGAAGCTACAAAAGATGCAAGTATTAGAGCTAAAAGCATTGCCGAAAATGCGGATGCAAATCTTGGCAATTTAAAAAAATCAGATATGGGTGTTTTCCAAATAACGGGTCAAAACTCATCGGAAGATTTTTCTTATGGAGGATCTTTTAATACGCAGTCCAAAAACAAAACGGCTAATATTACAGTAAAACTGGTTTATCAAGTGAATTAGGAATACCAATCATGGGTCATCCCTAATTATTTTGTGTGAGGGATGGAAGCGGCATCCTTTATTTTTCTTTCTTTAAGAAAATAAAGATACAGCGTACAGCCCGACCCGCTTTTTCAGCGGGACACACTCCAAAAAAAAATCTCGCCATTGCTGACGAGATTTTATTATTTAGAATCTGAAATAAATTCAGATTAAATAATTAACATGGCATCACCGTAAGAATAGAATTTGTATTCTTCTTTGATTGCTTCTGCATAAGCTCTTTTCATTAAATCATGTCCGCAAAATGCTGAAACCATCATCAATAAAGTAGATTTTGGAGTGTGAAAATTAGTAATCATACATGTTGCGATACTGAAATCATGAGGAGGAAATACAAATTTATTTGTCCAACCATCAAAAGGATTTAGCGTACTTTGTGATGAAACTGAGCTTTCTACGGCACGCATAGAAGTCGTTCCTACTGCGCAAATACGTTTCTTTTTCACTTTGGCATCATTAACGATATCACACGCTTCCTGGGTAATTTTTAATTCCTCAGAATCCATTTTGTGTTTTGATAAATCTTCAACCTCAACTGGGTTGAAAGTCCCCAAACCAACGTGAAGCGTTACTTCGGCAAATTTTATCCCTTTGATTTCCAGTTTTTTCAATAAATGTTTAGAGAAGTGCAATCCTGCAGTTGGCGCCGCAACAGCTCCTTCTTCTTTAGCATATATAGTTTGGTAACGTTCCGCATCTTCCGGAGTTACGTCTCTTGAAATGTATTTTGGGATTGGAGTTTCCCCAAGTTCTGTCAATTTATTTCTGAATTCTTCATAAGAACCGTCGTAAAGGAAACGTAATGTTCTTCCACGAGAAGTGGTATTGTCAATAACCTCAGCAACTAAGGAGTCGTCATCTCCAAAATATAATTTGTTTCCAATTCTGATTTTACGTGCCGGATCAACCAAAACATCCCAAAGTCTTTGCTCAGAGTTTAATTCTCTAAGTAAAAAAACTTCGATTCTTGCTCCTGTTTTTTCCTTGTTTCCATACAAACGCGCTGGAAAAACCTTGGTATTATTCAGAATTAAAACATCTCCGTCATCAAAATAATCGATAACATCTTTGAACATTTTATGTTCTATAGTTTGCTTCTTACGATCAATAACCATTAGACGTGATTCGTCTCTGTTTTCAGCTGGATATTCGGCAAGAAGTTCTTTTGGTAAATCGAATTGAAAATGTGATAATTTCATTTGATAAAGTTATGAGTTATGGATTATGAATTATGAGTTTTGAGGTCATAATTTTAAATCGTGTGCAAATATACGATTGTGAGATAGGCGTTGTCAAGTGTTTTGCTGTTTATTTTCAAAAGCAGCTCATCCACTAGTCTTTACAAGTCTTATTTTTCTAAAATCTTGAAGCCTAAACTTTTTAAATCATTCCAAAAATCAGGATATGATTTGGAAACCACTTCGGCATTTTCGATAATTATTGGCACTTTTAAAGCTAAAGGTGCAAATGCCATCGCCATTCTGTGATCGTTATAAGTAGCGATTGGCACATTATGATTAATAGTATTTGAAGCCCCAAGCGTCAAGCTATCATTCGTAACTGATATATTCGCTCCTAATTTTGTAATTTCAATACGCAGCGCTTCCAGTCTGTCCGTTTCTTTGATTTTCAACGTGTGAAGACCGGTAAGATGACAACCTATTCCTAATCCAAGGCAAGTAACTACTATGGTTTGTGCAATATCAGGCGTATTGTTAAGTTCAAAAGTTACAGTTTGAGGAATAAAGTCAGCTTGTTTAGTAAGCGTCATTTTGTTTTCTTCAAAACGGGTATCAACACCCATTTGCTTATAGATTTCAACCAAAGCGGAATCTCCTTGCAAACTAGTTTCCTTATAACTCGTCAATGAAATAGCAGCGTTATCTGCTAAAGCAGCCAAACTGAAAAAGTAGGAAGCAGAACTCCAATCGGATTCTACGGTCATTACTTTCGATTCCACGTCTTGTTTTGGATAAACCGTAATCACATTTCCTATAAAACTGGTTTTGATATCTAAATCATTCAACAAAGCCAAGGTCATTTTGATATATGGAACAGAAGTGATTTCACCGACTAAAGTAATTTCAATCCCATTTTCTAATTTTGGTGCCACTAATGACAATGCTGAGATGTATTGGCTGCTTACATTTGCCGGAATACTAACCTTAGAAGCAGTGATTTTCTGTCCTTTGATTCGAATAGGCGGATAACCTACTTCTTTCTCGTAGGAGATTTTCGCCCCCAATTGCTCCAATGCTTCCACCAAAACTTTGATTGGACGCTCTGTCATTCTTTGCGAACCAGTCAAGACCACTTCACGACCTTCGTTTACCGCAAAATAAGCCGTAAGAAAACGCATTGCAGTTCCCGCATGATGAATATCAACTATTTCCTCGTTCCCTTTCAATGCTTTTTGCATTACTTCACTATCATCTGAGTTTGAAGTATTGGCCAAAGTAATATTGGGAAACAACGCTTGTAACAATAACAGTCGGTTGGTTTCACTTTTTGAGCCAGTAACAGCAATTTGAGCTTGTAAATTGGAATGGGAAGTTTGTAACAGTAAATTCATGTTTTTAATTAATGAGTTATGAATTATGAATTATGAGCGGTATAATTCAAGGCCGCAATTTACCATTCCACATTTAAAATTCATAATTTAAAATTCATAAATTATTTTAATTTGTCATTATTCTTATGGCGGTCTTTGTCGCGGACGGATTTCAGATCCATTTTCTTGTCGAAAGCGGCTTGTAAATCGATTCCCGTTTGGTTTGCCAAACATAAAACTACGAACACCACATCGGCTAATTCTTCGCCAAGGTCTTTGTTTTTATCCGATTCTTTTTCGGATTGTTCTCCGTAACGACGTGCAATGATGCGGGCTACCTCGCCTACCTCTTCAGTAAGTTGCGCCATATTGGTTAATTCGTTGAAATAACGAACGCCGTGTTCTTTTATCCAAGTGTCAACGTCTAGTTGGGAATTTTTTAAGTTCATTGTTATATTTTTTTAAGCACTATTTTTTCCTTTTGTTTATACATTATTTGCTGATAAAAATCTTTCAACATGAGGTAATCTTCAGCTGAAACTACAGCATTTTTTGTTTCTGATTGAACAACAATTTGAATTCTGTTTTCTTTTTTTTCTAAAAAATATTTAAAAGAAAAAGATCCATCACCCATTGACAAATTTATTCCTTTTGGCAGGGATTCTACCTGATATCCTTCAGGAATTTCAATACTTATATTGTATCTATTTTGAATTGGATATCCAAAATAAATTGGCATTTTTCTTTTATCCTGAACAAATGGATTTTTATGTAAAGTAAAAAATAACAATGGGTTCAAAAAAATCTCTTCTCCTATAATTTCAGACTGATTAGTAGATTTGAATGCAAAACTTTCATCAACAGGCTTTAACAAATCAGTATTTTTATTTACTATTGTATATTTACTGATTTCAATTCCATTGTACGAATGCTCTAATTTCTCTATATAACTATCCGAATTCATTCCGGCATATTTATCTCTAAACCTATAAGCTTCATAATTGGACTTTCTACTTTTAATTTCTCCTGAGATTTCCCCCGAAGCATAAACTTTAGCACTTAGATTGTAATTCACCACAGATGGAACTGTTGGCACCAAATTTATTTCATTGGATGTCCCATCTTGTTTAATCAAGCGTCCTTTCCAATTTAAAGCGTTTAACGGTAAAATATTTTGGGTTGTATAATTATGTGTGGCATCCAACAGAATTTGTTTATCGTCTATTTCGGCCATTGCCACCACATAATTAAAATCTGTTCTGCTAGGAAACACAGGAACTCCGTGCTCTATAGTGCTAATCAAAACAGGATCTGCACTTATCCCTGCGAGTCGCAACATGGATATCAAAATAAAATTAATTTCGGCGACATTACCCGTTCGGTCTGCATAGGCCTTCAGAACTCCTTTATCAGTATAATAACCGTATTCATTGTTCCAATTCATCTTTTCCTGAACAAACTTAAATATCACTTTGAGTCTTTCTTCTTTAGAATCAATATCTTTCAGTATTAATCCCAAGTCATTAATTAAGAAACTACTCACTTTCAGTTGTTCACCAAAATCTTTGCTTTCAAAAATAGTTTTCGCAACCCCTTCCCAGGTTATGGTATAATCTTTGACCGGACTTTCCGGGAACCGGGTCCTTTCCAGTTCATTGTGAATGGATGCCTTATAGTTTTTTAAATTATCAACATATTCTTCTTCTTTTATCGCAGGCACGTCTTTGGCTATATAACTATTATTGATCTGTTTATACCTCATAGTATTGCTCTGGTTATATTCATTATTATAATTCACAGATCCATTTTCATATTTAGATTCTGATTGTACATCTACATACCCTTTCAATAAGGTTTTATAGATATAGTACTCCGGAACTTCGGTTCTGTATTCAGAATATTTTACTGGAATAGTATATTGAATATCATAGACAGGAAATTTAACTATATTTTCGGATTTCAATAAATAACTGAATTCAATTATAGACCCTGCTTTTACATTAGGTAATGATATCGATGCTTTTTTCCAATTTTCATTTACCTTGGTTTTAAAACTTCCCTCATTATTGAGTTTTGTTTTAACAATAGTACCACCTTCCAAATTATAGGTAACCGCGTCATTAAAAGTTAAATAATCTTCCTTCAATTTTTCATAACCTATATAATATGGAACTTCAAAATCAGCCCAATGAAGCCCTTCTTTTTTATATATTTTAATTCTAAAAGTAAATTCATGATTCGCTGCAAAACCAGTTTTTACATTATACGTAAAAAAAGTTCTTCCTTTTTTATACAATATAGCTGCCACAGCGACAGTATCTTTTGAATATTGCTTTTCTTCTAGTTCAGCTATGGTAACTTTTACTAATTTCAATTCTTGTGCCTTTACAACAGAAACCATTAGCAACAAAAACAAGGCAACTTTAGCACTATACAATTTCATCCTTCTATATTTTTTTAAGCACTATTTTTTCATTTTGCTTGTCAATCATTTTCTGAAAGAATTCTTTTAAAGCAGTATAATAATCCGCTGGAACTATTGCTGTGTTAATATCTGAGGTGATTGAAATTTGGATTTTATTTCCAGTAGCGCCAATAACATATTTATATGTTCCAATGTTATCTGGCGTAGCAATATTCATTGAAATAGGCAAAGATTCTACAGCATAACCTTCTGGAATCTCTATCATAATGTTATACTTATTCTCTATAGGATATCCAAAATCAATCGGATATGTTCTTACTTCCTGTTTAAAAGGATTTACTTTAGTTGACAAAAATAATAATGGAGCTATATAGATTTTTCCATTTATACTTTCAAAATCTTTTGAGTCTTTAAAAGTATACGTTTCAAGAATTGGCTTTGCCAAGTTCAAATCATTTTCTCTAACATAGTCCGTTATTTCAATAGCATTGTTTTTGTTTTCTAATTCTTCCAAGTAATTATCTTTACTTGTTATTATGTTTTTTTGTCTAAAATAAAGTGCTTCATGATCGGTAAGTTGTCTTCTTACTTTACCAGTAATCAAACCATTGCTATTAACAACAAAACTCGCATTTATGATTTCTTTCGAAAGTGTTTTTGGCGTCAAGTCCACTTCTACTGATGTCCGATCTTTTCTAATTAGCCTTCCAAACCAGTTCAAATCTCTTAATGGCAAAACATTAGGTAACGAATACTTCTCAGTTGCATCCAATAAAACTAAACCATCTTGTATTTCTACCGCAGCAATTACATAATCAAAAGCTGTTCTATTAGGAAATAATGCCACTCCGTTAGCGCGTGTACTTAACAATACAGGATTAGCGCTGATTCCAGCATAACGCAACATAGCGGTAAGCATAAGGTTAATTTCGGCTACATTTCCTGTTTTATCTTTGTATGCTTTTTTTACACCGTCGTTACAAGAATAACCATAATAATCATTCCATTTCACATTAGATTTAACGTAATTAAAAATAGCCGCTATTTTTTCTTCTTTGGTATTCAAACCTTTCATTAAAGCATTTATATCATCTTCAAAATAACCTGTTTTATCCAATTCAGGTCCAAAATCATCATACTCATAAATTGTCTTTACCACTGATTTCCAATCGGTCGAATACGGTTTCAAAGACTGATTAGGATATTGTGTCATTGATAATTCCTGTACCAAACTTGATGTGTAATTATCAATATTATTCACAAAAGATTCTTCATTCATCGCTGGTAAATTCTCTGCTAAATAAGTGGTTCTGGTTTCTTCGTATTCTAGTGTACTTTCATAAAATGATGCATTTACATTACTGGAGGCTGTTCCGGCTTGCTTGCTTTCCATATCCAAAAATTTAATTATTTTTGGTTTTTTCTCTACCGTTACTTTAGGAAAAATAAATCCTTTTTGATTGGCATTATAAATAAAATATTGTGGAATAAAAGTTCTGTACTCTGAATAATTTACTGGAATTGTGGTCTGGAAACTATACTCTCTCGGCATTGCAATACTCAGTGATCGAATTGTATATTGAAATTCTATGACAGACCCTTCTTTTATATTTGGCATTGTTATCTTTTTCTGCCCCCAAAATCTATTGATGGTCTCATCAAATGTCCCATCACTTTTCAGTTTCGTTTTCTCAATTTTCCCATCCAATAAATTGTATGTTACAGCATCCGTAAAAGAAACATTTTCTTTGGAATTATTCCCTAAATAGTATCGCACTTTTTGATTTGCCCAATCATAACCTTCTTTTTTATAAATCTTAATCTTGGTTTTTACTTCCGTTATCATTACAAAACCTTCGCTTTTAGTATATTCAAGACTCATCTTTCCTTTTTTGAATAATATCGCCGCTACTGCCGAAGGGTCTTTAGGATGCTCTTTTTCTTCTAATTCCGCAATCGAAACTTTACCCAATTCAAAGTTTTGAGCAGTGCTTTTTGAGACCGAAATAAGAAATAATAAAAAAAGGAGCGATTTTTTAAGTTGCATGGCTTTATTGGTTTTGGGTTAGAATAATTTTGGCATTGTCATTTCTAGAGATCTGTTCAATAAAAAGGCGGTATTCATCGTATTCTTTGTTCGAATACAATCCTTTTTTCAAGAACATGGTACGCTTGTAAATAATATTAGTAGCATCTTTCTTGATGATTTCGGTTTTGTATTCACCAAATTTCGTTTTCAATTCAAAATTGCTTGGTAGAAATTCAATAGAAAATCCTGAAGGCAAACAAATCTCAATTTCATCTCCATCAGCATATCCTCTTTGAATTTCAAATGGGTTTTTCCGATTTCGGATTCGTTTTACATTTCCTGTAATTTGGTTATACGCATTGATCACAAACATTATCTTATTACCGGAAACACTTCCATAATTAACGGCACTAATTTCAGCATTTTCAGCAAAACTGACCTTTTCCTTATCGTTAGTAAATGTTATTTTATCAATCTTTAAATTATTGATATTATCCCAATATTCTTTATAATGCGCTTCTTTATCCGTAGGCTGAAAATTCTCTATAACTGATTTCTGATTGTATTGCGAACCTTCTGAGACAATACTTATTTTCCCAAAAAAATCTCCCGTTTGCGACAAAGAAATTTTTCCTTTACTAATTTGTGTATTGTTTATATCTTCATAATTTTTTGTTCTAACAATTTCTCCACCTTCAGGCTTCATAATTAAAACATCTCTGTCGTCAGTAAAAGTACCTTGGTAACCAAAAGGAGTATCCTGACTGGTACATTCCAGCCAAATATAATTAGCTCCACTAGGAATCGATAAAATCATGTGATTACCTTGCATCGATACAAAATCTGGCTCAATGTTTCGTTTACGAGGGCTTCCATATAAAATAGTATTGTATGACGGAACATCAACCGCATTGAGAAGTGCTTTTGTATAATTAGTCAATGCCTTGCAATCACCATATCCTAATCGATCAACATCAGCAGCTAACATCGGTTTCCACCCTCCAATTCCAATACTGATATTTACATATCGCGATTTTTGCTGCACATAGTTATAAATCAATTTTGCTTTCTTTATTGGATCTTTTTCGTCTCCAACAAGCGCTTTTATTTTTAATTTGGTTTCCTCAGACAATTCTGTTGTTCCTGATAAAATTTTATCGGAATACCATTTACCGAATGTTGCCCAAGTTTTAGCGTTTCCATCTACATTTTCAAGATGAAAATTTTCTAAACCCATCATTACTTTTGGAAAAATAGCAGTAAAACCAGGACTGTAATCTTCTTCTTTTTGGGCGGTAATATTAGTGGCGGTATAAGAAAGTTGTGTGGATGAATCTACTATTTTATTAATTAGAAAATTAGAAAAATTCGATTCCATCTTTTTAAAACCAAGAGCAGAAGGATAATTTACATTTAAAACACTTTTTTCAACACTTACAAGGTAATCACTTAAGGGATACCATTGTGGAATAAAAGCAGTGTTTGAACTTTCTACTTCGCTTTCATAAATTATGGTAAAGGGATATTGGATAGGTGTGTAATCCAAATAAATAATACGGTCGTCTGAGAAAAGCGTACTTCCGCTCACTGCACTTTGATCTTTGAAATCTTTTCTTTTTATTTTTTTAATTTCAATGCCAAAACCATCAAGGACTAATACTTCTATATTTTTTACTGAGGACGTTTTACTATAATATTCTTTCGCCTCAATTTCGCCAATTCCCTTTTCGTTTAGAACTGTAACTACTCTTTTAGTCTTGATATTCATATTCCTTTGAGACGAAATAGTAATATCAACTTGATTCAAACGAACTACTGCATTGGCATTCTCTTTGAGACTATCAGCTATTGATAACGTATTATATTCGTTTTTTTGCGCAAGAAGTAATGTAGAATAAAACAACAATAGAAAACAAGTAGATTTAAATTGCATAGATTACATTTTTCTCAAATTTATAAGAAAAATTCGGCAAAAAAAATTTATTCTCTATTTTTACTATCTATTTGTATCGTTACTGGCCCATCATTTAACAAAAGTACCTTCATATCTGCACCAAAAACCCCAGTCTGAACCTTATTCCCCAACTCTATTTCCAAGCGTTTTACAAAATTCTCATACAATGGAATGGCAACGTCTGGTTTTGAGGCTTTAATATAGGAAGGACGATTGCCTTTTTTGGTGGAAGCATGAAGTGTAAACTGGCTTACCACAATTATATCGCCTTTGATATCTTTGACCGATAAATTCATAACCTGATTTTCATCTGCAAAAATACGAAGGTTTACAATTTTACCGACCAGCCAATTGCTGTCTTCTTGCGTGTCGCTATCTTCAATTCCAACTAAAACCAACAACCCTTTTTGGATATCGGCTACAATTTTTTCATCAATGGTTACAGAAGCGGAGGAGACTCTTTGAATTACAACTTTCATTATTTTATACTCTATAAAAAACAGACGCGATAAATCGCGTCTCTATTATTCTCTTGTTTTATCACTAATTATTCGGTCTTCATTATGAATGTCGGTGCGATAATTTTCATCGTCACCTTCGAGAATTTTAAGATAACTTCTATAACGAGACCATGCAATTTCGTCTTTCTCCAAAGCTGCTTTAATGGCGCAATGCGGTTCCTCTTTATGCAAGCAATTATTAAATTTACACTGGTCTTTCAATTTGAAAAACTCGGGAAAATACCCACTCACTTCTTCTTTTTCCATATCCACGATTCCAAAACCTTTGATACCAGGCGTATCGATGATTCTGGCATCAAATGATAAATCATACATTTCTGCAAAAGTCGTAGTGTGTTGTCCTTGCTTACTTGCTTCAGAAATTGTTTTTGTTTTTAGATGCAAGGAAGGTTCCATAGCATTTACCAAAGTTGACTTTCCAACTCCTGAATGTCCTGAAAACATACTCACTTTACCAATCATCATTTCTTTCAACTCCTCGATTCCTTTCATTTCAGTAGAAGAAACGCGTAAACATTTGTATCCAATTTCTTGGTACACATGCTGCATGTACAATTGCTCATCAAGAGTAGCATCGTCAAAAGTATCGATTTTATTAAAAACTAATATCGTTTCAATTCCGTATGCTTCAGCAGTAACCAGAAAACGGTCAATAAAATTAAAGGTCGTTGGCGGATTATTTATGGTAACCAACAAGAAAACCCGATCGATGTTTGATGCAATAATATGCATCTGATGCGATAAATTCACAGATTTACGAACGATATAGTTCTTCCTGTCATGAATTTTATGAATGGTTCCCGTAACAATGTCCGATGTTTCTTCTAGTTCATAATCTACAACATCTCCTACAGCAATAGGATTAGTACTTTTGATTCCTTTAATTCGGAATTTCCCTTTCATACGGCATTCAATAAAATCCCCTTGTTCGGATTTTACGGTGTACCAACTTCCTGTAGATTTGTATACTAGTCCTGTCATACTGCAAAGATAAAATTTTAAAGTTTATCCCGTTTATTGATAGGAGTTAAGTTTAATAAAAAAAGCCGCCTTAATTTAGACTGCACCCAAAATTTTAGACAAATTTATAATTAATTTTGATAATAATGAGCTCGATATTGTGTCGGGCTCATTCCGTTTAAATTCAGTTTTATTCTTTCATTATTGTAAT
>NZ_JBLVPI010000024.1:0-28558 GCF_048284325.1 Flavobacterium esculini
GTGATTGACGATTTTTTAAAACTTCATTTACACAGCGAAGTTTAAATTCATAATTGTAACTGACTTTTCTTTCCATAAAAATACCCCCAGATAATGTCTAATTATTTGGGGGCAGTTCATTTTAGACGGTTTTCTTATTTTAAAAAGATTTTTTTTTAGCGTTATAACTTATTCATATTCAAAGCCAATGTTTCGATAAATTTTCCAATAGGACCTTTTATCATCATAGCCATCATAGGATTAAAATCTCCTTCAAAATCAAGTTGTACATCACTTGAACTGTCCGAAATAGTATCAATATTTGCGATTAAAGTAAAGGGAAGTTTATCACTTGCAGCCCCCAGAACAATTTTGTTTGGCGCTACTTTTTCTTTCATTTTTAATTTTATTTCCGGCATGCCTTTCAATCCAAAAATAAATGCATCGTCACCAATAATTTCAAATTTAGCAATACTTTCCGGCATCAATTTTTCGAAATTTTTGACATCACTCAATAAATCAAATAATTCTTGGGCTGATTTTGGAACAGTAACTTTTGGACTTTGTAAGTTCATAGTTTCGTGGATTTGTATTTTTAAATTTTTTAAACTTCAATATTCCAAGTTGAAGGACTCACGTTCCACTCTCTCAGGGTTTGTTCCTCTTCTTCAGTAATATATTTTTTGGCTACAGCTAAATTCAATAAATTCGGATAATTACTCAGGGTAAACAAATCAATATTTGCATCTTTGAAATTCTGGTCAGCAACATCAAAACCATAGGTAAATATAGCGGCCATACCTTTTATGTTTGCTCCGGCTGCACGCAAAGCTTCAACGGCAAGTAGACTACTGTTTCCAGTACTGATCAAATCTTCTACAACGACAACATTTTGTCCTTTTTGTAAAAAACCTTCTACTTGGTTTAATCTTCCGTGTTTTTTTGCTTCCGGGCGAACATATACAAATGGTAACCCTAAACTCTCTGCAACAAGCATTCCAATTCCTATTGCTCCTGTGGCAACTCCGGCAATAACATCTGGTTTGCCAAATTGTTTTTCAATATTTTTGGCAAACTCATCCCGAACATAATTTCTTATGGCTGGAAATGAGAGTATTAATCGGTTATCACAATAGATAGGAGATTTCCATCCAGAAGCCCATGTAAAAGGATTTCCTGGATTCAATTTAATTGCATTTATTTGCAAAAGCAATTCGGCTGTTTTTTCGGCTGTTTCTTTATTAAAAATCATAGTACAAATGTATAAAGTTTTTGTTAACGACAAACCACTTTTTTTGACAAATCACATCTCCAAGGAGACTGATTTTCAACTTTTTTTATTAGAAAGTATTGACATAGAGCAACTTATAGTAAAAATATTTCAAAATAAAATTCAAAAAGCCTACCTATATCACCCTGACGAAAGGGAGATCATGAAGACTTTGAAAGCAAAAATTCCTGTAAACAAAGCCGGAGGAGGCTTAGTTTACAATAAAAAAGGGGAGGTTTTGTTCATTTTTAGAAACGGAAAATGGGATTTACCTAAAGGCGGAATCGAAAAAGGAGAGGAAATTGAAGCCACAGCCATGCGTGAAGTAGAGGAGGAAACTGGCGTAAATGGATTGACAATTTCCCATAAACTTCAAAAAACGTATCATATTTTCAGACGCAATGGAAAATATAAATTAAAAATCACACATTGGTTCGAAATGCAATCTGATTTTGAAGGTACTCCTCAAGGACAATTAGAAGAAGGAATCGAAAAAGTAGCCTGGATGAATCCGGAACAAATTAAGGAAGCTTTAAAAAATTCTTACGAGAATATTAAATTATTGTTTGAAGAAGAAAAGAGTCTTCATTCATAGATTATTGCTATTTTGGGCGTGTCACCAGTAATAAAAAGGGGCTAATCAACATTATACTGATTAGCCCCTTTTTTTACTGCTGTCAGGCTATCCGCAGCACATGGTGCTTAGCTTCTATCCTTCACGCGGGCAGCAGTGTCCAGTCCCGACGCTTCGGGATCAGTTTTTAGCTGGAATCTACAGTAGATTATTTTTTCGTTTTACTTATTTATCAAATTAGTATCTTGAAACCGCTTCTGAAACTCTGGGATTCTCTTCGGCTAAACTGTTTCCAGACGACTGAATACTAAAAACTGAATATTTTTTACTTTAGTACGGACAGTTCGCGAACTGTCCCTTCATTTTTTAATTACCTTTGCAAAATGAATAAGAAACACCATTCCAACAATATACTTTTGAATTTAGGTATCGAAAGCCTTAATGAAATGCAGATAGTAGCACAAGATGCTATCCTGAATGATAATAATGTTTTATTGCTTTCTCCAACAGGTTCTGGAAAAACACTGGCTTTTTTGTTGCCTATTTTAGAAATGTTACAACCCGAAATTCAATCTGTTCAATGTTTAATTCTAGTTCCATCTCGTGAATTAGGGTTACAGATTGAACAAGTTTGGAAAAAAATGGGAACCGATTACAAAGTAAATGTGTGCTACGGCGGACATTCCATTGATACCGAAATTAAGAATTTAAGCAATCCACCTGCAGTTTTAATAGGAACGCCGGGAAGAATTGCAGATCATATTGACAGAGGAACTTTTCGAGTGGATAAAATCCAAACGTTGATTCTGGATGAATTTGACAAATCATTGCAATTGGGTTTCCATGAGCAAATGTCATTTATCATTGGAAAACTAACTAAACTGAACAAACGTGTTTTGGTTTCGGCCACTTCCGATATTGAGATTCCAAGATATACAAGAGTCGTAAATCCAACAATTTTGGACTTCATTCCAGAAAACGTTGAAGAAACAAATCTTTCCATGAAAATGGTCGTTTCTAAGGAAAAAGACAAAATAGGCAGTTTGTTTAATTTGATTTGTTCGTTGAAATCACAATCGGCAATTGTCTTTTGCAACCATCGTGATGCTGCGGAACGCATTAGTGATACGTTGAACGAAAAAGGAATTTACGCCACTTACTATCATGGCGGAATGGATCAGGATGAAAGAGAACGCGCTTTAATTCAGTTTAGAAATGGAAGTGTGAGTTATTTAATCACAACCGATTTAGCTGCTCGTGGACTTGATATCCCCGAAATGAATCATGTAATTCATTATCATTTGCCAGCCAAAGAAGACGAATTTACCCATAGAAACGGTCGTACAGCACGTATGTTGGCTTCTGGAACGGCGTATATCATTGCTCATGAAAGTGAGAAAAAAATGGATTATATCGATTATGGTATGGAAGCTTTAAAAATCGAAAACTCGACTTCATTGCCAAAACCGCCTGAATTCCAAACGATTTACATCAGCGGTGGAAAGAAAAATAAACTGAATAAAATTGACATCGTGGGTTTCTTTTCTCAAAAAGGAAAATTAGAAAAAGGGGATTTAGGATTGATCGAAGTGAAAGATTTTATCTCTTTTGCGGCAGTGAAATTCAATAAAGTAAAAGATTTATTGCACGCCATTAAAGATGAAAAAATGAAAGGCAAAAAGTTTAAAATTGAAGTGGCCCGAAAAGTGATTAAGAAAGAAGAGGAATAGTTTTCAGTATTCAGTCGCAGTTTTCAGTTTAAAAAAAAATCGTTAACAGTAAAATATTTTACTGTTAACGATTTTTTTATTTGAATCAGCTAAAAAGCGAAATAGTGAAAAGCAATTTTTTTCAACTTCAGAGACTGAAAACTGCGACTGCGAATGACCCAGAAGCTTCGGGACTTAAAACTATAAATATTATATCTTTTTCACATATTGCGTAATGATTACAATCTGCTGACCATCAACTTTTCCTTCAATATATTCTGCATTTTCATGGTCTAGTCTAATGTTGCGAACTGCAGTTCCTTGTTTAGCCACCATACTTGAACCTTTTACTTTCAAATCTTTGATTAAAACTACTGAATCTCCATGCTCTAAGATCACTCCGTTACTGTCACGGTGAATTACTTTATTTTCATCGTCTTCCCCTTCACCTGTAGCTTGCGCCCATGCCAAAGTATCCTCGTCTAAATACATTTGGTCTAATAATTCTTGAGGCCATCCCGCTGCATGCATACGGCTTAACATTCTCCACGCAACCACTTGTACCGCTATGTGTTCGCTCCACATACTGTCATTCAAACATCTCCAATGATTTAAATCTACGTTATCTGGATTTTCGATTTGGTCGATACACGTGCTACAAGCCATAATACTTTCGTCAAGTCCACCTTTTTTGGTAGGTAAAACTTGATATACTTTTAAGTTTTCAGTTGTACCACAAAGTTCACATTTCGATCCGCTACGCTTATTTAATTCTCTTTCTATACTCATGTCTAATGGCTTTTATTTTTTGGCGAAAATATGGCTAAAATAGCGCTTTTTACAAATTTATATTTTTTGATTATCGGAGTTACTATTTGACTCTTACTGCAACAGGAACCAGCATTTCGTATTGTCCTCCATTACGGATTACATCTCTCACAATACTGGAGCTGATATACGAAGTACGTGCTGCAGTTAATAAAAACACGGTTTCTATTTTTGATAAACGGCGATTGGTGTGGGCAATAGCTTTTTCAAATTCGAAATCAGCGGGATTACGCAAACCACGAAGTATAAAATCGGCTTTTATTTTATGACACAAATCAATCGTTAAACCTTCATAGGTAATCACCGAAATCTTAGGTTCGTTCTTGAATGTTTCTTCGATAAATCGTTTTCTTTCTTCGAGTGAAAACATGTATTTTTTTTCGGCATTGACACCAATGGCAATTACGATTTCATCAAATAAAGGAATACTTCTTTTAATGATATCTTCATGACCTAAAGTGATTGGGTCAAATGATCCTGGGAATATGGCTTTTCTCATTTAGTTTCTTGTTATTGAAAATATTTCCTCTTTTTGATGAAGATTTAATAAATCTTTTTTTGAATAATTTACTTTTCTATTGGTATAATTTTCAGGTTTGTTGATTTCATCAACTTCGTATGGCATGTACGCATTGTATTCATTTTTAGTTACATAAACACTATCTCTAGTTACTTTATCAATACGCATTGTCGAATAATAACCATTTGAAAATTTTAAATTATAGATATCTCCTTCAATAGGATTTTTTATTAAAACATTAGTTTCATCTTTTTTATCAAAATAATTATTGAGTGTGAAAATAATGAATAATGCTAAAATAATTGAACCTAAAAACATCCAAATTGAACGGTCTAATTTTACATTTCTTAGTCTTAGTTGAATGTTTTTAGGTAAATCCTCATAGTTAAAGTTTTCTTTGCAATGACTACATTTGATATAAACAGATTTTCCAGTTGGAAATAGGGGAATTAAAGTAATATGGGTATATCTTCTATAAATGCTAAAATATAAAGTGCTTTCGGTTTCACATTTAGGACATTTTTCATTTAAAATTGTTCCATTTTTTATATTTGAATCCCGAGTTCCAACTAAAACCATCATAAATTATTGCTTATTTTCTAACGCTAATTCTATCGCATTTGTAAATAAATCTTCCAATGAAATCCCGGCGGCTTTGGCTTGTTGCGGAATCAAACTTTCTGTTGTTAATCCCGGAATAGTGTTCATTTCCAGCATATGTGGTTCATCATCTACAATGATGAATTCGCTTCTGGAGAAACCTTTCATTTTTAGGACATCATAAGCGCGTTTGGCTATTTCGCTGACTTTTTGTGTCATTTCATCCGAGATTCTCGCTGGCGTAATTTCCTGTGATTTACCAAGATATTTGGCTTCATAATCAAAGAAATCATTATCAGAAACGATTTCGGTTATTGGTAAAACGGTTACGGTTCCTTTGTAATTGATAACACCTACAGAAACTTCAGTTCCGTCAAGGAAACTCTCTATTATGATTTCATTATCTTCTTCGTATGCCATTTCTATTGCGATTGGCAATTCGGCGGTAGTTTTAACTTTTGAAATTCCAAAACTGGAACCCGCTTTATTTGGTTTTACAAAACAAGGTAAACCTACTTTAGTTACAATTTCTTCAGTATTTATTATGTCACCTTTGTTTAGGTAATAGGAAATAGCAGTTTTTATTCCGTATGGTTTTAAAACCGACAATAAATCACGTTTGTTGAACGTTAAAGCTGCTTGGTAATAATCACAGGATGTTTGTGGAATTTGTAACAATTCGAAATAAGCTTGCATTAATCCATCTTCGCCCGGAGTTCCGTGAATGGCATTGAAAACGCAATCGAAAGAGATTTTAGTTTCGTTTATTGTTACAGAAAAATCATTTTTATCGATAGGGAATTCGGCATCATTAGCATCAACATAAACCCATTTTTCTTTGAAAATATGGATTCGGAATCCGTTGTATTTAGTTTTATCAAGAAATTGATGTACGACGTTTCCGCTGATAAGTGAGATTTTATACTCACTGGAATATCCGCCCATGATGATGGCAATGTTTTTCATTTTATACGTTTAATCGGTTAAACGTTTAATCGATTAACCGATTAAACGTATTCTAAACAAAATTATCATTTTTTTTGAAACGAAATAGCTTTATCTTTGCCGCATATAAAAATAAATTTATGACTTTACGTAAGTACCTTACAAGCCGTGTCTTTTTTGGGCAAGTATTAATTGCTCTTGCCATTATTGCTGTTTTGGGCTATTTGTTTATGCATTGGTTGACGTTTACTACAGATCATGGTCATGAAATTGCTGTTCCGGATTTACGCAAGCTCACCGAAGAACAAGTGGAGGATAAGTTGGATGAATTGGATTTAGACTATGTGCTTTTGGACAGTGTGGATTTTAGAAATGATTTCCCTAAGTTTAGTGTAGTGGAGCAAGATCCATTGCCAGGAACGAAAGTAAAAGTAGGTAGAAAGGTGTATATCAAAATTAACGCTTCGGGATTTTCGTCTGTGCGAATTCCTGATTTAATTGAAAAAACATATCGTGAAGCGGTACCAACATTGAAAGCTTTAGGCCTTGAAGAGGGAACTATTACTTATGTTCCAAATCTTGGAAAAGATATGGTACTGGAAATGCGTTACAAAGGCAGAAACCTGAAAGTAGGGGACAGAGTATTGAAATCATCCAAAATTGATTTGGTTTTAGGAGACGGAAAAATGAGTTATGAAGAGGAAAGTGCCGCAGTAGACAGTCTTGCAACACAGTTAGAACCAACACCAGCAGATGAACAATAATATTGATATAATAGATTTAGAAGAAGAGTTATTTGAACATTTCAGATTTGAAGTTCCTAAAGGGCAAGCGCCTTTGCGGATTGATAAATATTTGATGGGTTTGATTCAAAATGCAACTCGGAATAAAATACAGACCGCTGCAACCGAAGGGAATATTTTTGTAAACGACGCCACAGTGAAGTCAAATTACAAAGTTAAAGCCAATGATGTGGTTCGTGTTATGCTTACGCATCCGCCTTATGAAAACCATATTAATCCGGAGAATATTCCGCTTGATATTGTTTATGAAGATGAGGCATTGTTATTGATAAATAAATTACCAGGAATGGTGGTGCATCCCGGTCACGGGAATTATACAGGAACTTTGGTGCATGCTTTAGCTTATCATTTTGATAATTTGCCAATGAATAGTAGCGAGCGTCCGGGCCTTGTGCATAGAATTGATAAAGACACTTCAGGTTTATTGGTTATTGCCAAAACTGAAGCAGCTATGACACATCTTGCCAAGCAATTTGAAGCAAAAACTTCCGAAAGAGAATATGTTGCTTTGGTTTGGGGAAATGTAGTTGAAGAACAAGGGACGATTGAAGGAAACTTGGCGCGTCACCTGAAAGATCGCATGCAAATGGCAGTTTTTGCTGATCCGGAAATAGGGAAACCTGCTGTGACACATTATAAAGTGTTGGAGCGTTTTGGTTACGTGACGTTGATTTCGTGCCAGTTGGAAACAGGAAGAACACATCAAATTAGAGCGCATTTAAAACACATAGGACATCCACTTTTTAATGACGAGCGTTATGGCGGTCATTTGATTCTAAAAGGAACTACGTTTACCAAATACAAGCAATTTATAGAAAACTGTTTCAAAGCATTACCAAGACAAGCATTACATGCCAAAACCTTGGGCTTTGTTCATCCTGTAACTGGAGAGATGATGCGTTTTGATACAGAACTCCCACAGGATTTTCAGAATTGTATAGAAAAATGGCGTGGCTATTCAAAATCCCATAGCACAGAGGAAGATGAAGAAGACTAAAATGTAAAATTCCCAATTTTTTTGTGGTTTTATCTTGTAGTGAGCGTAAATATTGAGCGATATTTGCGAAGTGCATAAACGTACTTTTGCGGAGTTGGGTTTGAATGAAGAAGAAATTAAAATAGGAAAGACCCGGATTTTCTGCCAGCTAAGGAAAATATTGGTTTATATTTGCTTATTTTTCATCTTTTGTAAATCCTTGCTATATTTGGATTTTATTTTCTGCTTGGTCTTTTGAGTTTTGAATAAAATGATTTAGCTCATGAGTAAATTCTTCCAGATTAATAGCAGAAAGTTTTATAAATTCAACTATTTTTTTTAATTCCATTGGATCTGTTATTGACTCATCAAGTGTATCTGACAGACCCAGAATATTTGCAATGGGCACTCTTACTCTATGCGAAGTCATAAAAAGCATTTCTTTGAGCTGGATTATGTGATTTTTTAGGTTGGTAATATCAGCCACCGCCCCAATCATTCTGAAAGGTTTTCCATTTTGGTCACGGAGTAAATAACCCCTATCTGTAAAATAATAAACTTTTCCTTTATTACCCAAAAAACGATATTCGCTGGACCAAAAAATTTCTTTGCTTTCAAAAAAATCGGTAAGACTTTTCGTAACACTGGCATGGTCATCAGGATGAATGGAATTTGACCAGCTTGCGAGGTCTAGCCATTCCTTCTCTTTTTTAATCCCCAATAAATTGTAGTAGGCATCATTTCTCCAAACAGCGCCCTCATTTATTTTCCATTCATAAATGATATCATTAGAAGCACAGGTGGCGAGACTGAAACGTTCATTAGCTTCTCTATTTTCTTTCTTTTCTTTAGCCTCTTTCAGTGAGCGGGTTATTTTTTGGGGCAGCGTAAATAATCTGTCCTTTATTGTATAATCGGTAACGCCATTTTTAATGAGTTCTACTGCATTTTCTTCGCCAATAGCGCCAGAAACAATGATAAACGGAATAGTAGGACACTTTTTTTTCTTAATAAGAAAAGCGGTGGCTCCATCAAATGAAGGAAGGTGATAATCGGATAATATAATATCGGGTTTAAAGTTATCTAGCGCATTTTCATATGCTTTACGCGTTTCAACAATTTCCGCAGTAAAAATAAATCCAGATTTCTTTAGTTCACGTTGAAGCAAATCGGCATCATTTTTATTATCTTCAAGAATTAATATTTTTAATGGAGTGCTCATATTTGTAGTAGTTTTATTGTGGTGGTTGGTTTAAAATCATCCAGTATAGTCCTAAATTACTTACCGCTTTAACGAAATGTTCAAACTCCACGGGCTTCACCACATAACTGTTGACGCCCAAGTTATAGCATTCCTGAATATCTGGATCCTCTTTAGAAGAGGTGAGCATAACAACAGGAATTCTTTTTGTGCGCTCGTCTGATTTTATTCTCCTCAATACTTCAATACCATTTACTTTCGGCATTTTCAAATCCAATACAATTACATTTGGTAACTCACTCATTTTTCGTTCTAAATATTTGCCTTGTGCAAAGATAAAGTCTAATGCTTCCGCTCCGTCTTTAAGATGGATTAACTCGTTTGCCAGATTGTTTTTTTTCAGCGCTCGAATGGTTAATTCGGCATCGTTCATGTTGTCTTCGACTAAAAGAATTTGTAAGCTGTTCATGTTGTTTTAGTTTTTTTATAATGAAAAATAAAATGTTGCTCCATTGTCTACTATTCCTTCTGCCCAAACTTTCCCTCCATGTTTGGTGATAATCCGTTGAACAATTGCCAGACCCACTCCTGTTCCTTCAAACTCTTCATCTGTGTGCAGGCGCTGGAATACTCCAAACAATTTGTCGGAATATTGCATGTCGAAACCTACACCGTTATCGTTTACTGAAAATATAATTTCACCGTTCAGCTCTTCTGAAGAAATTTTCACTGTAGGATTTTCTCCCTTTGAAGAGTATTTAATAGCATTCGAAACAAGATTGAACATTACTTGGTGAAGTAAATTATAATCCGCTTTCACTTTATGAAGATGTGTTGTATCAATTTTGGCCCTGTATAGTATTGATTTATTTGTTTCATTTATTACACTTTTGATTAATTGATTCATATCGACTTCTGTTTTCTGCATCTCTTTTCGTCCAAGACGGGAAAAAGCAAGCAGATCGTCTATAAGCGTGCCCATTTTTGTGGCATTGGATGTTATTGTTGTAAGGATGCGCATTCCTTCCTGATCTAACTTTTGTCTATAATCTTCATTGAGTATTTGTGCATAACCATTGATAGCACGCAGTGGGGCACGTAAGTCATGAGAAATAGAATACGAAAAAGACTCTAATTCTTTATTTATTTCAATTAGTTTTTCTTCGGCATTTTTTATTTCTGTTATATCCTGAACAATCCCAAAAAAACGTTTTGGTTTATTATTTTCATCAAAATCTATATTACTTTGAGAAAGAACATGAATGATTGTATCGTCTTTTCGTCTTATCCGATGATTGTAGGTATTTCCTTTTAAGGTTGTGAAAGCTTCATTTATTTTTTCTTTCACAAAATCCAAATCATTTGGGTGTATACTAGAAAAATAAGTATCTAGTGATGGTGTTGTTATACTTGGGTCAAAATCTAAAATTTTAAAAGCTTCATCAGACCAAGTATAGGTATTGGTAATTAAATTACTATCCCAATTACCAACTTTTGCCAGTGTTTGGGCTTCTTTTAGATTTGTCGTAATAACTTCCAATTGATGTTCTGAATTTTTACGATCAGTAATGTCAATAACTATTCCCATCATTTTGGTTAGTTCTCCTTTTTCGTTCTTATACGCAAGGCCTTCCGCTGAAATCCACCGAATGGTATTATCGTTTACTCTTTTAATGCGGCATTCCAGACTGAATTTGCCTTGAGAATATGCTTCTTCGAATCGCTTCTCAACATATTCCCTATCTTCAGGAATTACATGTTTTATAAAAATGTTATAGCCCCATTCCGGTAAAAGATCTTCATAACCGAAAATTTGGTCATGTAATAAGGAACGCCAAGCGGTGTCTTTGACTAAATTTAAATCCCACGCCCCTATATGAGCAGAATCTAAAACTACTCTGAATTTTTCCTCGCTTTCCGCTAATTGCAGAATATAATTTTCCATTTCTTTATTCGCTATTAGCAGTTGTTCTTCCGTTTTTTTGCGCTTGGTGATGTCACGGGCAACACAATAAAGTTTTTGGGTTGCAGGGTTTGGGGTTGCATTCCAGTCGAGATATATATAGCTGCCGTCTTTTTTGCGGTAGCGGTTAACAAAATTTATTACCAATGCACCTAATTTCAATTTTTCATATTCCTGAACTGTAGCGGGAATATCATCGGGATGGATTAATTCAATAAATGCTGTCTCGCAAAATTCTTTTTCTGTGTATCCTAATGTCTTAGTAAAGTTAGCATTAATGTACTCAAAATAACCCTCCGTGTTCGCAATACCACAAAGGTCATGGTTGATGTTAAAGAAATGTCTGTATTCGTTTAATTGTTCTTCGGCTTCTTTTCGTTTCTTGTCAATTGCTAAAAGAGTTCTGGAAATCCCAAAAACTACGACCACAAATATTAAAATAGTAGTAAATGAGAAAAGTGCCACTCCAAGTTCCGTACTATAGTATCCTGCTTGCTGTCCTATCAATCTAAACCAACCCAAAATAAGAGGAGTGAAAATGATAACCGGTAATAGCTTTCTTGTGGTAATCCCCGCTATACCATTGTTTGTAAAAATAGACATAATACCTTTATCGGATTTTGAAAATAGCATTCCAACGGACAGGAAGATAAATGCTACTGATGTATGAATAGCCATTTTAGTGTAACTTGCTATTCCTCCCTGAAAATCATTTACTGCATAGGCGTATCCAATTAATGTTAATAATGTGAGGGCAAAAACAGATAGACTCAGTAATTGAAATATTTGAAAGGCTTTCTTTTTGTAAAGAAGCAATAAAGATATTCCTGATAAAACAAAACAAATAGCAGTTATAGGTGCCATTCGTCCCGGATGAGATGTTGCTGTCGCTGTAGCTTCTTCTTTAAATAAAAACTCATCTATTCCAAAATTAATTTCAAAGAGGTATTCAATAAAAGTTAGCAGTCCTACAAGAATCATTATGGAAGGAAAAACAATGGAACACATTCTTTTAAAAAAATTTTGCTTTTCGTCATTTAAGATACATAAAGTAAATCCACTCAGTATAAAACATAAAGCAGTGTTCACTTTCATAGAAACAACACCTGGCACCAAACTCTTTACCACAGGAATATTCAATAGCCATCCTATTAATACTATAATCCCTATGGAGGATATCGCTATTGCCAGAATTTTTGATTTTAAGCTATACTGTTTATTCATATTACTTCTTATTTTTATTAAAGAGAATGTAAATTGTGTTTTGTGATGAAGCTTATATTAGATAGTTTTATATGTTGCCATTTATTTAAACGTATTGAGTAAATATAATAGGATTGTTTTTTGTCTGTTTTTTTATATTTAAAGATATTTTTTTAAATCGATTGATTCATTTAAATATTATTATAACACGTTGATTGTAATTATTTTTAATTAAAATCAATATGTTTATTCTAACTGAATATTTTGACATTTTGTCGCTATGGTATTTTTTTGTCTGCTAACAATCGGGATGCTGACAATTAAAGTTACGGCTACATTTTTCTGGATTAAATATCTAAATGTTAGTTTTTTATAATGCCAATTTAAGAAAATATTTATGTAAAAGCACAAAAAAAATATTTTTTTTTAATCTTATTTTAACTCGAAAAGCTTTACAATTTTAAAAGAAATAAAGGAAGGGGTATTTCTCAGGGGTTAGGGATGTAATTTTTTCCTTATAGAACAGGAATAAAATTGATAAAAATTATTATATTTTGTCTATTAAATAGCAGCTTATGTTTTGTTCTCATAATAGCTTCTTTATTAAAACGGCTTAGGTAGTTTTAAGCTAATTGATAAATAATAGCTACATCTTATAAATTCTAAAAATGGGTCTTGCAATTACCATAAGAAATTATAAATAAATGGGTATTCCCAAATGTAATCAAAATTTATGTTTTGGAAATTTATTTATATTCTGGAAACTCAAAAACATAACTCTTTCCAAGAAAAAATAGTAATCCATGAATCATGGGTTCCGGAAGAAAGTTTAGTTTGTTTAAATAGGAATCGTATGTTTTATTGCAATAATTGGTGATTACAAAAGGGTATGAATTTGAAGTTAAATATAAAGCATTTATTCTTTTACGATCCAATGTGTTTTTTTCGTTAAAACTCGAAAAATAGATTTCTTTATTTTCTTTTTTTGATTGAATCAAATCAAAAACTGACGATGGAATCGTAGGGTTGATGGGATGAAAAAGTATTGATTTAGCGACATCGATTAAAATCCATTTTTGAAATTCTTTGGAATAAATTTCATTAAAGGCATGTCCGCCTTTAATGGAAGGATCATTTGATTGAATCTTCAATCCCCATTCTTTAACTTTTAAATCATTTATCACACAAAAATTATTGAATACTTGCGAAAAATCACTACAAACACCGCCTTCGCCGCTAATCATTTTTTTTAATGCCAAGGTGGATGATTTCCCTAATCCCGGTCCGCCTTTTATGTTATTTCTAAGCCAAATAGCTATTTTTTTTGCTTTGTCTATATCACTTAACGGGCCTTTTGTTTTTTCGAAAATTAAAGGATTTAACTCAAAATAGATTTCAGGAATATCGGCTGTTTTATTAATGTTGTTGTAGCAAAAATTTTCTACACGATCAACAGATGCGTTTTTAGATAGTAATCTAAATCGTATTTTGTATAGTAAGGGATGCCTTCTTAAATACCAAATTAAAGATCTACTCATTATTCAATAATTTATCCTGTTTTAAACAATTAAAATAAAGAAATGGTATGTGTAAAATAATTTTTTAATTGTAAGTGTTTAGTAGTTAAGTAGGTAGGTCAAATATAGTAAAATTTACTATTTAAAAAATATTTTTTCTGTTTAACCGCTGAACTGTAATAAAAAAAGCCCCAAGTGGATTTTTTTGATTTTATTTTTTTACATGATTTCTTACAAGTTCTAAAAATTATTTTTTTAAAGGAAAATTTGCTTCGAAAGTTTTGAATCGGGAGTCGAGATTTTTAAGCAATTGTTTTTTTACGGAAGTATCTTTTATAAAACTATAATTAATACTGTTGTAGACAAACTGTTTAATATCAGCGTACGTTATGTCTTTGTATCTTTTGGCTAAAAGTACATATTGCTCTGTCATATTAGTTCTTAATATTCCAGCATCATCCGTACTTATGACAATAGGAACACCAAATTCTTTGTACAATGGCAATGGATGGCGGTTTTCTTTTACTTTCAAAATAAATTCATTACTCACTAGATTTATTTCGATAGGAATTGTTTTCTTAGCCATATATTGCAATAACTCATAAGAATTTTGCTCATATGCCATGTCCACACCATGACCAATACGATTTGCCCCAGCAATATATACCGCAGCATTAATGTGCCAAGTCAGGTCTTCTGGTTGCACTAAACCAAGAGTAAGTTCACCTGCATGTAGCGTGTATTTTACATTTGGATACCGGGAATGACAATATTTAAACATGACCATGTGCAACCAATAATCTTTCATTGATGTTTCGCCATCTTCCGGAGAAACAATGTTTACTCCGGCCATAAGCGAACTGCTATCAGCCGAGATAAAAGCAATTACCAGATTTTTAAATAAATCTACGGGTTCCATAAAACGCAATACAAAATTTTGATAGCGCATCGTGAAACGGGCATCATCAATTTTAAGGTCGGTATGCAGTTTGGCTACAAATTTAGTATTAAAGTCATTGGCATACGACGCGGCATCCTTTTGCAGCAAAGCATTGTAAACAGAATCCAGCAATTTCGTTACCGCTTTTTCATCTTTTACTTTTGCCAATTGTCTCAATCGGGTATTGAATTGGGTCAAATCATCAGTATTCATAGCACAAGGAATCGTAGCTAATTGCGTTTCAATATAACTTACGTTTTCTGTAATAGCTCTGTTTTTTAGTTCCAATATTCCTTGTCCAAAATTACCTCTGATTGCTGGTTCAAATTTCATAAACGATTCAAAAAATAACTTGTCCGATGGATAATCCACCTGATTATAATCTTTTACAGACCATTTTTGCATGATTTTTTGCTTGTACACATTTAATTGTCCACGGCTTTTCAATGCTGAAAATTGTTCCCAGTTTCCTGTAGAAGGTTTTTCTTTTTGAACTTCCATCGTTTCGATATTCAGATAAAAATCTTCTGAAACAGCATGTTCCAATAAAGGTTCCGCATAAATCGATCCGGAATAGTGGTGGTGTAAATCGCCTCCTTTTGGCATTAGAGAAAAGAAAGCGGTTAATTGAGCTTCATTATTTCTAATTTTTTCAAAATAGTCATTGGTTGATTGGGAATAACCAATATTCATTAGTATTGAAAAAAGTAAAGTATAAAGTAATTTCATAGTATGATTTTTTCTAAAAAAACAGTTGTGATCTGTTTTTTGCCAAATTTAAGCAATTCCATTTTCTGTTTGTGCAACGACTAAAAATTTTTACTTTTACAACTCTTGTTAAAAAGAGGATTATTGCCTCTTTTACTATTATTTTTAATCTTAATTTTCCCAATTGCGTATTGTTTTATTGACTTCTTTTTGAAATTTTTACTTTTTCGAAATGTTGTTTTTTCTCAAATAGCTACATAAAAAATGAAACAGTATTTTAATTTTTTCGATTTCACTTTAAAAGTCAATTATAAAACAGAAATTTTAGCGGGTTTAACGGTTGCCATGACCATGATTCCTGAATCGTTGTCTTTTGCTATACTGGCAGGTTTTCCGCCTTTGACAGGTTTGTATGCCGCTTTTATTATGGGTTTGGTAACTGCGGTATTTGGAGGGAGACCTGGTATGGTTTCCGGAGGAGCAGGAGCAACTGTGATTGTTTTAATCGCTTTAATGAAATCAAACGGTTTAGAATATGTTTTTGCAGCAGTTGCTTTGGCGGGGATTTTGCAAATTTTAGTTGGTGCTTTTAAACTGGGCAAGTTCATACGCTTGGTACCACAACCGGTAATGTTTGGGTTTGTTAATGGATTAGCGGTAGTTATTTTCATGTCACAATTGGAACAATTCAAAACTGTTGTCAATGGTCAAATTCAATGGCTTTCTGGAAGTCCCATGTTTATTATGCTGGGTTTGGTAGCTTTGACAATTGCAATTGTATTGTTTTTTCCAAAAATCACTAAAGTTGTTCCGGCCTCATTAGTAGCAATTATAGTTGTTTTTACTTTGGTTTTTTTCTTTGGTATCGAAACCAAAACAGTCAGTGATATTGCTTCAGTAAGTGGAGGTTTTCCGCCATTTCACATTCCTAATATTCCAATAAATTTCGAAACTTTACAACTCATATTCCCTTATGCTCTAATTATGGCATCAGTAGGATTAACGGAAGGTTTATTGACTTTGAATTTAGTGGATGAAATTACCGAAACGAAAGGAAACGGAAATCGAGAATGTATTGCGCAAGGAAGTGCAAATATCCTAAATGGTTTTTTCTTCGGGATGGGTGGTTGTCCTATGATTGCGCAAACGTTGGTGAACCTTTCCGCAGGTTCCAGAGCCCGCTTATCAGGAATTATTGCTGCTTTTACAATATTGATTATTATTTTATTTGGTGCCCCAATAATTGAGCAATTACCCATGGCTGCTTTGGTTGGCGTCATGATTATGGTTGCTATTGGAACATTTGAATGGGCTAGTTTCCGCATCATCAATAAAATGCCCAAACATGATATTTTTGTTGGCGTGGTTGTGGCGTTAATTACTATTTTATTGCATAATTTGGCTTTGGCCGTTTTATTTGGAGTTATTATTTCTGCTTTGGTTTTTGCTTGGGAAAGTGCCAAAAGAATTCGTGCCAAGAAATATATTGACGAAAAAGGAGTGAAGCATTATGAAATATATGGACCTTTATTTTTTGCATCTACAGCAGTATTTGCTGAAAAATTTGATGTTTCAAATGATCCAAGTGAGGTAATTATTGATTTTAAAGAAAGTAAAATTACGGATATGAGTGCTATTGATGCCGTGAACAAAATCACGGAGCGGTATGCTAAACTGAATAAAACAGTTTATCTGCGTCATTTAAGTCCCGATTGTCGTCAGCTATTGAAAAATGCTGATAAAGTCATTGAAGTGAATATTATTGAAGACCCAACCTATAAAGTGGTTAGTGAATAATTTCTATGATTTCTTAATTTCTATTTTTTTTTGGATTTACTTAAATTGTCATTTACTCTCGCCTCAATAATTTTTTTTAAAAGAGTATCGGGGATTGGTTTTTCAGGTGTAAAACGGATGGTTCCTTTTGATACACTAAAATCGTTTAGTTCTTCTTTGAATTGTTCAACTGTTTTTGAGTTCCAAGGAAAAAAACTGCAATGATTTTTAAAAGCTGCAAAACCCACTAACATTCCGTGGTATTTGTATGCAGGCATTTGGTAACTAATTACTTCTTGGGCTTCGGGAACAATTTCTTTTATGGTTTGTCTTAGTTTTTTAAGCACAATTCTCTGCTGCTCGGGAAGTGATTCCAGGTATTTGTCAATAGCAATGCTGTTAGTATCAGTAGATTTATTCATACGATTTTTATCATTTAAATTAAAGAAAAAATCAATTGGTAAAAAAATTAGTATGCGCTATTTTAATTCGGGTCTGAATGAAATTTTATTTTACCAATAGATCCTGTTGGCGTTGGGATTAATTCAAAAACAGAAGTAGGAGCGAGCATCGGTTCAATGCGATGAGAAACATATAAAATAGTCATTTTAGTTTCTAGCATCAACATATTAATGAGTTGTATCACCAAGGCTACATTTTCATCATCTAAACCCTCCACAGGTTCGTCTAGAATGACTAATGGCGGGTGTTTCAGTACGGCGCGAACAATCAGCGCCACTCTTTGTTGACCAAGGGAGAGTTGACTGAATATTTTGTTTTTTAGATGACTCATCTGAATTACCTCAAGCCATTGGGCTACAATTTGTTTCTGTAAAGTGGTTGGCTCAGTGTATAATCCGATAGTATCAAAAAAGCCAGACAAAATCATTTGTTCTAAACTATTATTTCTTTGGAATAATTCCATCATTGCCGTCGAGAAAATACCAATTTGTTTCTTGATTTCCCAAACACTTTCACCGCTTCCTTTTTTTCTGCCAAAAAGATATAATTCTTGTCCATATCCTTTTGGATTATCTCCTGTAATCATGGATAAGAGGGTGCTTTTTCCAGAACCGTTTGGGCCAATGAGTTGCCAAAATTCCCCTTGTTTAATCGTCCAGGATATTCTGTCTACAATTTTTCGATCCTCATAACTCACGGAAATTCCATTCATTTTTATAAGAACACTTTCGTGATAATCAAAAGGTTTTAATGATTTAGGGATTTCAGGCTTTACTATTGCTTTTTGATTTGTTTCAGTTGCATTGATTTTGTTTAAAGCAAAAGAATTATCGATTATATGCCCTTTGTTTTGAATGAAAGGAAGTAAATCTGTAGCGCGATTGACCAATTGTATAATGCGAACCGAAGCTGATAATTTCTCGAGTGAATCGGCCAATGTAACTCGAGAGGGCTGATCTAAGTGATCAAAAGGATTATCAAAAATGATGTAATCTGGATTTTGATTGACACAATAGCGTAAAAACTCCTTTTTTTGTTCACCGGAAGAAAAAGTTCGTAATTTTCGGTTTGATTCCGTAGCGGCTTCTACACTATCATATCTATTTTCTTTTTCGATGAATTTTTCGATGGAAATATCAGAAAAAAGAATTCCTTTCAGATCATTAAAAGTTGTTAATTCTCCCTTGGCTTCCCCTGAAATCAAGGTTTCAATAAAGACTTTTTTGTTTACCTGATTCGATAAAAGAATGTTCCAATGTGTATTTTTGTACATTTTAAAATAAGTAATTTGAGATGCTAAGATGCATGGGCAAAATTAAACGTATACTTTTCCAAACACAACTTTTATAGCTTTTATATAACATTACTTTCAGTATAATTCAAATCAGTATGAAACGTTTCTTTTAATTTTCCAAGTGCTAAAATTGATGTCACCGATAGAATTGATCCTACAATCATGCCTGCATTGAGAATATTACCATCGAAAAGGTGGTCTCTGAAAAAGCCATAAATTAAGATGATTAATGGAAGGGAACCCCGAACAAAATTAGGAACGGTTGTCGTTACTGTTGCCCGAATATTAGTTCCAAATTGCTCCGCAGCAATAGTTACAAATATAACCCAATAACCTACAGAGAATCCCATAATAAAACAAAGTATGTAGAAAGTGGAAGCTGTAATTCCGAAAGCATTCAAATACACAAAAACCATAATGAGATTAAATATCAAAAATAAGCGCATTATTGTTTTTCGGCTTTTTAGCCACTGGCTTAACAAACCGCTGGCAATATCCCCAAAAACTAATCCGGCATAACAAAAAGCAATCGCTTTTCCCGCAGCAATAGTTTCGAAACCCTGAACGCCAAGTGCTTTGGCAAATTCAGGAGAAAAAGTAATGAGAACCCCAACTAAAAACCACAAGGGAACTCCTATAAGGATGCATTGAAAATACTTTGAAAATCGTTTTTTATCCGTGAATAAAGACAAGAAATCCCCTTTCTTTTCTTCGCTTTCGTGTACTTTCTTGAACATCCCGGATTCGGTAATGCTGATTCTTAGAAAGAGTAAAAGAATTCCCAAAACACCTCCGGCATAGTAACACAAACGCCAATCCTGAAAAATTTGATAGACTAAATAAGCAGCTACAGCTCCGGAAACGCCCACCGAAGCGACAATCATAGTTCCATACCCTCGTTTTTCTTTCGGTAAGGATTCTGCAACCAGCGTTATTCCGGCACCTAATTCACCTGCAAGACCAATTCCTGCAATCAATCTCCAAAAGGCATAACCATCAACAGTAGTTACCATTCCATTGGCAATATTCGCTACAGAATAAATTAAGATGGAACCAAATAAAACGGAAATCCGTCCTTTTTTATCGCCTAAAATTCCCCAAAGAATACCACCAAAGAGCATCCCGAACATTTGCATGCTAATCAAATATTCCCCTTGGTTTCGAATCGCATCTCCAGTAACTCCAAGGTCTTTTAAACTATCGGTACGGACAATACCAAAAAGTAGTAAATCATAAATATCTACAAAATAACCCAGTGCTGCCAAAATTACTGCGGCATTAAGAATACGGGTTGGTTTATTAATTTCAAGGGATTGATTGCTGCTCATTACTATTCTTGATTTAGTACAAGTTGCATCAATAAATCGGTTTGTTCTTCATTTCCTAATATGAAAACATGTTTGTCAAATTCGACAAAACCATTTTTTGAATAGAATTTTAGCGCTCTGTGATTTTCTTCCCAGACACCAAGCCAAATGTAATCAACACCAGTTTCTTGTCCAATTTTTTTTACCTTATCAATCAATAACTGACCTACATTCTTTCCGTGAAATGCTTGTGAAACATAAATTCGATGTACTTCCAAAGCATTTTTATTAATGGTTTCGGTTTGGGCATCGCCAAAATTTATTTTCAAATAACCAAGTATTTCGTTGCCTGAAGTGGCCAGATAAAAATGGGAATTTGCATTGTTTAATTCAGAAGTTAATTGTTCTGAATTAAAACTTTCGCTTACATAATTAGCAATATTTTGGGGTGTATTTACCGCTGCAAAAGTTTCCATAAAAGTTTGGGTACCTATCTTTTGTATTGTTTCAAGATCAGATAGTGTGGCTTTTTTAATTTCTATTGGATTCATAATAGTAAATGGTCAATTGGTTTTTTTCAAAACTCAAAAATACACAAAAATTTTGGGTAACAATTTTCATTTTCTATTATACTATTAAACAAATCAATTCATAGATTCTTACTTTGTTGTTTTCAATTTGTACTTTTGGAACAATTAATAAAAGAACTTGAAAGAGTATAGTGTATGAAAATTGTTATATCACCGGCCAAATCCTTAAATTTTGAAAAAGAGTTGCCCACTCCACTTCACACAGATGTCCAGTTTCTAAAAGAATCACGACAAGTTCATAAAGTTTTAAAAGAAAAAAAGCCTGCTCAGTTGTCTGATTTAATGAGTATTTCGGACAAACTCGCTGATTTAAACTGGAAACGTAACCAAGAATGGAAAACACCTTTTAATACAGAAAATGCCCGTCCTGCAGTTTTTACTTTTGATGGAGATGTATATACCGGATTGGATGCCTATTCGATTCCAATAGAAAAATTGGAAACGTTACAAGATAGTTTGAGAATATTATCCGGTTTGTATGGCTTGTTGAAACCATTGGATTTAATACAAGCGTATCGGTTGGAAATGGGAACAAAACTGCCTATTGGGGATAGCAAAAATTTATATGAATTTTGGAAAGCAACGGTTACAAAAGCATTGAATAAAGAACTTAAAAAAGGAGAATTGTTTATCAATTTAGCCAGTACCGAATATTTTTCGGTGATTGATGTCAAAGCCTTGAAAGTTCCCGTAATTACTCCGGAGTTCAAAGATTATAAAAATGGAAAACTAAAAATAATCAGTTTCTTTGCCAAAAAGGCTAGGGGAATGATGGTCCGCTATATCATTGATAGCAATGCGAAAACAATTGATGATTTAAAAGGATTCAATTATGAAGGGTATCAATTTGATGCTAATTTATCAAAAGGAAATCATTTGGTATTCACTCGATAAAATGATTTCAGATTGCTGATTAACGATTTTTGATTGCAGAAGTTTTAAACCTCTTAAAGTAGATATTTCGTATTTATTAACACGAAATCTAAAATCGTTAATCTGCAATCAAAAATTTAATGCATGGCATCTGCAGGATTGATTTTGTTCTTCCCTTTTTTAATCAAAAAGATTATTGGAATACAGCATAAAAACATAACGCCGAGGTAAAGAAAAATATCCATATAAGAAAGAACAGTACTTTGCTTCATGACTGAATAATCAATCACCTGATAGGCTTTTTTCAAAGATTCATTACTAGTAAATCCTTTGGACATAAAACCCTTTTGCAACATCATTACTCGTTGTTGGACTACTAATCTGCTTCCGTCTAAATGAGAAACCAAATTTACCCGATGTTCCTGACTGAATCTAGTGATGAAAGTAGTGATAATGGCAATTCCGAAGGAACCTCCCAGTTGTCGCATCATTCCTGTAAAAGCTGCTCCTTCACCAATATTTTTCCCTTTTAATGTGGAAAGAGAAAGTGTCGTTATAGGTACAAAAAGTAATCCCAATCCGATTCCTCTTAAAATCAATCCCCAATAAAGATGTTCCACTCCAGTATTGGGTGTCATACTATTGTGCATCATCAGCGTAAAGAAAAAGAATATTAAAAAACCTATACCTACCATATACCCTTGAGGAACGCCTCGTTGAATTAATTTACCAATAATAGGCATCATAATAGCGGTCGTGATGGAACCTGGAATAAGTAATAAACCAGCATCAGTAGCGGTCCATCCTAAAATGGATTGTGTATAAATGGGGATAATTAAAGTAGAACCATAAAGCCCAAATCCGAGTATAAAACACATTAAGGTTCCAATTCGTAGATTTCCGTCTTTTAAAACACTTAAATTTACAATAGGATGTTTATACGTCAATTCTCTCCAAATAAACAATATTAAACCAAAAACGGATACAACACTTAAAAATGTAATTACTTTATTGTTGAACCAATCGTCTTGTTGACCATGCTCTAGAACAAATTGCAATGAACCAACGAAAGCTGTCAAAAGAAAAATTCCTAACCAATCGACCTGTTTGGCTTTTAATTTTTCACCGAATTTAGGGCTTCTTACAAAACTCAGTGCCAAAATAGTAGCAATGATTCCAAGAGGAATATTGATATAGAAAATATAAGGCCACGAGAAATTATCAACAAGGTAACCTCCTAATGGCGGACCTAAAGTAGGCCCCACAATTACACCCATTCCATAAATAGCCTGGGCCATACCGCGTTTTGCAACTGGATAACTCTCGGTTATGATAGTTTGAGCGGTAACTAATAAGGCACCACCGCCCAGACCTTGAATAAATCTAAAAGCGATAAGTTCCCATATATTATTAGCATTACCACATAAAAAGGAAGAAACAGTAAAAATAATGATGGAAACCACAAAGTAATTTCGTCTTCCAAATTGTTGCGAAAGCCAACTCGTCATTGGAATTACAATAACATTTGCAATAGCATAAGCAGTAATAACCCAGGCAACATCATTTAATGTGGCACCCAGACTCCCCCTCATGTTCGTTAAAGCTACATTGACAATAGTAGTATCTACGATTTCCAGCAATGCACAAAGTACCGCTGTAATCGTAATTAGAACTCGTCTGTAACCGTATTCTACTAAATCATCTTCTTCTTTTACTTGTGCCATTTTAGTTTAAATGTACGTCAACATCAACATTCATTCCCGGTCGTAATAATTTTATTTTTTCAACATCATTAGATGCATTCAGGCTTATTTTTACAGGTAATCTTTGAATGGTTTTTACAAAGTTCCCAGTGGCATTATCCGGAGGCAAGATAGAAAAACGAGAACCGGTTGCAGGAGAAAATGAAGTTACAGAACCTTCGAAATCATAATCAGGATAAGCATCTACTTTGATAGTTACTTTTTGTCCAATAATCATTTTGTTCAATTGCGTCTCTTTGAAATTAGCAATTACCCAAGCATTAGAATTGTTGATGATGTAAAACAAGGATTGTCCTGGTTGAACCAATTGTCCCGGTTGGATATCAATTTTTGAAACCTGACCATCTATAGCTGCAGTTATTACTGTGTACGACAAATTTAGATTTGCAGCGTCCAGCATTGCTTTTGCTCTTTTGATATTCGCAGCAGCAACTTCAGTTTGTTTATCAGAAACTTTTGATTTAGCTACAATAACTGATTTTTGATACGAACTTGCTTTTTCTTGTTGTTGTAAAATACGGATTTGACTTTCCGCTTCTTGCTTGGCAGCTAATGCTTGCTCATATTGTTGTTTTGTAATCGAATGATTTTTATATAAATTGTCATAACGATTGTAATCACTGGTGATTCTGCCTAGTCTAATTTTTGCAGTTTCGATATTTCCACTAGCGGATTGTACATTAGCATCTGAAACAGAAATATTCGCCAAAGCGCTACCGATATCTGCTTTTGAAACTTCAAAATTTCCTTCAGCAGCTAATAATGCAGCATTTGCTTCATCAATTTTTAATTGATAATCTCTTTTGTCAATAGTAAAAAGCGTATCGCCTTTCTTTACAAAATCATTGTCCGTTATATATACTTTGTCCACATATCCTGAAACTTTAGGAATTATTGGATTCATGTTTTTTTCAATCTGTGCATCGTCAGTTTCTTCATGAGATAACGAGTGCATGTATTTATAAGTTCCATAAGTTACGCCTAATACGATCAAAGCCACTAGGATAATAATAAATTTTGTATTTGTTTTTTTCTTTTCCATGTGATTGCTGATTATATTTTTGAAAGATTGAATGATTGTGATAACTGTCCGGTAACAGAAAGTAATTCGTAGTATTTCTGAATTATATTTGCTTTTGCCAATGCTTTATTAATTTTTGAACCCAGTTGCTCTACATCTGCTTCCAGTAAATCATTGGTGTCAGAAAGTCCGTTGTCGTACTTGTCTTTTATAATTCTATAATTTTCTGCTGATTGTTCTACAGCTTGTCCATAAACCACATTTTGTTTTAAGGCTAAATTATAGTCTTCAATTGCTTTTTGGACTTGAATTTTGATATAATCAGTAAGTATTGCTTCTGAATTTTGTACTTCTAATGATTTACTTTCGGCTAGTTTTACCATAGTTCCATTTTTAAGTATGGAACTTAAGTCATAAGAAATACCCACTCCAAAATTCATTGCATTTTGAACCGTAATCACATTTTTTAAGTCTAATGCAGTATAACCACCAATAAGGGAAATGGCTGGATAATACCCGCTTTTTGCCATTTTGATGTTAGCCTTGCTTGCTTTTCCTTGAAACCGAATAGCTTCTAAATCTTTACGATTTTGTAATGCCGGCTCTTCATTAGTTGGAACATTATCCATTTGAAAATTAGCAAAATCACTTTCTCTAATTTCTAATTTGGTTTCAACTGGTAATTTTAACAAAGTAACTAAATAGAAATTTACAATATTCAAGTTGTTATTTTCTTCGTCAATTGACAATTGAATTTTCGAAACCTGTAATTGTGATTTCAGTAAATCGTTTCTTGGAATAACACCATTTTTTTCTAGTTCACCAAAGTCTGTGGCGCGTTGTTGTGCACTTTTTTGATTTTCTTTTAATAACTCTATTGTTTTTTGTGCTTTATACAAATTAGCGTAGTTATTAATCACTTTCATTGCAATTTCTTCCTTTGTTTGGGAAGCCGTTGCTGATTCTGCCTGATACAAATTATCATAAACGGTAATGCTGTTTTGGATTTTAAAACCTGCAAAAACGGGTACGCTCGCATTAACTTGACCAATCATCAATTGATCTACAACTGGCATCGGTTCCGCATTACTGCTTTTGTTTATTTTTAAATTTACCGAAGCTTTTGCCAATCTTTGATATTGCCCTGAAACTTTTAAATCAGGATATTGATTGTTTTTTATTGATTGCAATTCGTGTTTTTTAGTTGCCACTTTGGTATTGGCTAAACTAACTTCATTGCTTTTTGTCCAAGCCAAATGAATGGCTTCATCGAGCGTTAAACTCGTTTTTTCTTGAGCTATGGATGAAATTCCGATAAAGAAAATCCCAAAGAGCATTAATTGACTAACTTTCATATATCAGAAGGGCTTTTATAGTTTGTTGGATGTGCTTTGTCAAATTGGTTTTTATATAGTTATTATATAATTCTTCGGTTTTCAAATTTAGTAAATTTTCGAAGAAGGGTTTATTCATGTGAAAATGAAAAAAAGTACCAAGAATTGTTGGAGTTATAAGGGGAATGATAATGTCTTTTCTAAAAACGCCTTTCGTTTGACCTTCTACGATTATTGCTTCAAGGGATTTTAGATTTCCTTTTTTTAATTCTGTAAAAGACTGAAAATTCAAATCTCGTTTATTAGTTGCAAATTCAAAATGTAAAATTCTATAAATTCCTTTATTGCAATTGATTCTATTGATATAGAGCTCGATTAACTTATTAATTTTTTCAATGGGTTCGAGGTTTTCTTGCAGTAATGTGTCTAATTGGGTTTTTAAGTCGGAAGTTCTATATATAATTAGGGATTCCAGCAAACGCTCTTTAGATCCAAAATAATAGGAAACCATCGCGATATTTATTTTTGCTTCTTTTGAGATGTTTCTTATTGATGTACCATCAAAACCTTTTTCAGCAAATAGTATTTCCGCTACCTGAAGAATTTTGATTTGTTTCTCGTTAAAATCAGTATTTGATCCCATACATTTTAATTATTGCACAAAATTAAACAAGTGTTTAATTTAAACACTTGTTTAATTTTATTTTAACATAATTTTAACATAATAAAATTGATTTTATTATGTTAAAAATGGGTCTAAAAAGAAATTTTAGTGAAATATGGACCTAAAAAAAGTTAAAATAAATCAATATTGCTCTCCTCTCAAAATTGTGAATATCTATTTTAGGAATGATGATTTTTTTTACCTCTAAAATCTATCTTTGACATCCTTAAAAAAAAAAGAGATGAGCACAATTTGGTATGAATGCAAAGTAAAATATAGAAAAACAGATGAAACTGGTGGACAAAAGATTACGACAGAACCTTATTTGGTAGATGCGTTATCTTACACAGAAGCGGAATCCAGAATTAATGAAGAGATGTCGGCGTATATAAGTGAAGAATTTAAAATCACGAATATAAAAGTAGCCAATTATGCTGAAATTCATCCTTTTGAAAATGCAGATCGTTGGTTTAGATCTAAAGTGTCATTATTGGCGTATGACGAAGAAAGCGGTAAAGAACGCAAGACGAATATGTATTTATTAGTGCAAGCTAATGATGTAAGGGAAGCTTATGATAACACCATCAGTGTGATGAAAGGCACGATGGGCGATTATACTATTCCAGTTGTATCTGAATCTCCTATTATGGATGTTTTCCCTTATTTCAGCGGGGAAGAAGGGGAAACAGAACAATTAGAAAGATTCAATACGCTTAAAGGTTCTAAACCGGAAGCAGCCACAGAAATTGTGGATCATATGGAATTTGAAACGGCTCCTGAAGAAGAAGCTGCAGTTTAAGATAAGTTGTTTTCAAAAAAAATTACCGCAAATTTGTAAATTATAGAAATAGTGGCTAACTATTTTTATCTGCGAATTTGCGGTTTTTTAATTTAACCCTAAGTTTTCCATAATTTCAATTAGTGCTGTTTGGCTAAGACTTTTTCATATGCTTTTCTAGAGCTTCCTCTGAAAAATACTTCGCCACAATACGTATAACCTGAATTTTTAAAAATTTTCATCATGGCTATATTGTCAAAATTGGTATCTGCTTTTATGCTGTATATATTATTGCTTAGCGAAAAATCTTCTATGTGTTTAAGAATCATTTTAGCAAAGCCTTTACCTAAATATTTTTCAGAAATGGCTACGCGGTGCAGTACTACAAAATCATCATTTGTTAGCCAGTTTCCTTCAATTTTCTCATAGGCAGGTTCGTCATTGATTAGTATCGCACTATAACCGATGATAGTTTCTCCTTCAACCAAAACAAATCCTTCCCCTTTTTCAATATCTTTTTGTACAACTTCTGGATTTGGATAACCGTCTTGCCATTGGGTACTGCCTTCTTCTTTTCTGCGTAGGATAGCTTGTTGTAAAATTCCCCATATTGAAGCTATTTCAGATAGTTCCGCTTTTCTAAAGTGATAATTCATTATTGTAATTTAAGTTTTTTACTTAATTCGTGTGCTTTAAAAGTACAAAACAAACTTTAAATTTTGCGAATTCAAATTATAGGATGTATTTATTTTTAGAAGAACAGTTTGCTGAGCAGAAGTGTTTGTTGTTTATGCTGCGCAAATGTCTCTGACTTTGCGTAATTTTCAGCATCTGTTTAAATTAGTAGCGTCATAAAAGTCTCTGACTTTTGAATACTTTTTTTTAAGAACATGTTGTAGAGCAGAAGTGTTTGTTGTGTATGCTGCGCAAATGTCCCTTGCTTTCCGAAGTGTTTGTTGT
>NZ_JBLVPI010000025.1:0-27336 GCF_048284325.1 Flavobacterium esculini
TTTGTTCTCTCTTAACGCATCAGGATGCTTTTTTTTGTAGTCATAATATCCTATTTTAGTTATCTTCGTAAGATAATCAAAATCTACAATGATGCTACCGAAGGTTTAGTTCAACAGGTGTTTTGAGCTAGCTGGAATTTAGTGGAATTACCGTTTCGCATCAAGTTTTCGTTAAGCCGAAAATTGAAAGGTTACGAACTTCCAGCCATCTCAAAGCCACGGAACGTCAAACTGTCTAATAACCTCTTTTCCTCCCGTCAATATTTTTGTGCTAAAAATCGTTCAAAATATTTGCATAACTCGTTGATTTTTATTATATTTAATATGAAATTCATCAACGGAACCAACAGAAACCAACTCCCGCTTTTCGCCTCATCGATTGATGAAGCCATTGCGCAAGACAACGAAATCAGGCTCATTGACCTTTTTGTGGATAGCTTAAAACTTTCTGATTTTGGCTTTAATTTCGATTTTGTCGAAAACGGAAGACCTGCCTATCACCCTTCGGATTTACTCAAACTCTTTATTTACGGCTACCTCAATCGCATCCGTTCTTCCAGAACTTTAGAGAAAGAATGCAACCGCAACATTGAACTCATGTGGCTTTTGAAGGGTTTAGTTCCCGATCACAACACTATTGCTAATTTCAGAAAAGGTAATCCTAAAGCCATTGCTCGCGTTTTCCGTGCAACGGTAAAATTGGCCGCGCACTTTGAACTTATTGGCGGAAGCCTTGTCGCTGGAGACAGCACAAAGCTTAGAGCCCAAAACTCCAAGAAAAATAATTTTAATCCCAATAAAATTAAACGACATATTGCTTATATCGATGCCAAGCTCGAAGAATATAATTTGGCTTTAGCCAAAGAAGATGGCGATACTGATGCTAAACAAACTCTGGAAACTAAAATTAGAAAACACCGCATTCAAAAACAAAAATATATAGGCTATCAAAATACAATCGACACCACTGGCATTACCCAAATTTCGACCTCAGATCCTGATAGTCGCCAAATCATGACTCGAAACAACATCACGGAAGTAGCCTATACAGTACAAACCACAGTAGATGCATGCCACAACATTCCCATTGACTTCAAGGTGACCAATGAAAACGATTCCAAAGCAATGGGCGGAATGTTGCGTCGCACCAAAACCATTTTGGGCCATAACGATTTTACTGCAATTTACGACAAAGGCTATCACACGGGCAGCGAATTTGATTACGCCAACAGACTTGGCGTTGATGTGCTGGTTGCTATTCCTGGTGTTTCCGCTCATGCGCCAGATTTGGCTTTTGATTTAGAATATTTTAAATATGACAAAGTCACAGACTCTTATAGCTGTCCCGCCAATGAAACCATGACTACCAACGGGAATTGGTACGCAAAAAAATGGCAAATCAATCACACAAGTGAAGCATTACAAAACCATTGCTTGCTTGGCTTGTACGCTTTTCAAAAAATGCACCAAAAACGGCAGAGGAAGACTCATAGAACGCTCTCAGTACGCTGATTTAATCTACGAAAACAAAGTCCGAATTGATGAGAATTATGAAATTTATCGCAGACGGCAAGCCATTGTGGAGCATCCTTACATCTTCATTAAACGATCCCGAAGCTTCGGGAGGACTTTTACTATATCATGACAAAGAAAACCATCAAACATGCATCGGCTGATGTAGGTTTGATTTTTACAGCCTACAACCTGCGTCGAATTTTTAATTTAATAGACCAAAATCTATTAAAACAATATCTAAAAGTATTGGTTCTGTTTTTTGGTGTTAAAACAGTCATTTTTAAGGCTCTTTACGACTTCTTTCTATTAATTTTAATCCACACTCTTTTTTACAAAAAGAATATAATTGTAAGCTAAATCACCTATATTTACTTTCTGATTAATAAAAAAAACGCAGTTTGAAGGTTATTAGACATAATGACGTTGGGCAACACTTTAACTGAACGAAACTGAATAAAAATGAGATTTTCAAAATAAGGCTTCAAGATATTTATAAAAATGAAAACAAAACAAAGATTTTGTAGTTGGTCGAGAAGAATTAGTTGATTATTTTAAAATGAATATCAGCCCTGAATTTGAAAAAATAATTGAGTTTCAAATTGATTTTTCAGGGCTTACATTGACTATTGAAAATAAAAAATCCTTAAAATTAGCGTTTTTTTATTTAATCCTTGAAGTTGTAATTTTTACATCGGCGGTGGCCCAACTTTTAGTAATTAGTCTTTCCATTTCTTTAACTTTAGCTTTGTTGTTCCGTTTTTCATAAGCCAATTTCAATCCGTGATGCGACCATCCATTTTTTGGAAATCTTCTTAAATCTTCTTCATAGGTTTTAATTGCATCATTATATCGTCCAGCTTCAATTTGAATGGCACCCAAATGATGTCTTACCGAGAAAAACCAATCGGGTGGTTCATTATAATTTAAATCATCTTCAATAGCCACTGCTTTTCGCAGTAAATTAATGCTTTGAGCATAATTTCTTTCGGAAGCTAAAATTTCAGCTTTTAAAACTTTAGATGCAATTTGAACAATGTTTGCCATCGAATTAATTTGCCAAATCGTCATTTTCTCTAGAGATTTATCATTGGACAAAACATCAAGAGTAAGCAATTCTTCTTTTGCTTTTTTGAAATCTTTCTTACCCAAATAGGCCATTCCTTTAGCATAATGAGATATGGCACGAGGGTATTTTAAAGTATCTGAAACCAATTTCATTTTCAGAATTTCATCCCATTTCCCAAATTTTACTGCCACAAAATACGGAATCACATAATAATGCTGTAGTGTTGACCAGCCAGGTTCAATCATCGTTTTTGGATGCACATGATTTGACGTTTCATTAGCACCCATCATAGCCCATTTTAAGTTGCCTTCCAAAGTAGCTGTTCCTGCCATAAAATGATAATTGTGCGGATAATAGGCTAACGGATAAGCACCTTGCGCGTGGCACTTGGTAACATAATTACTATCCACCTTAACAGCGTTAATATTAGCCAAAGTTCCTTTATGATACTCTCCCGTTCTGATATAAATATGAGAAGGCATATGAACCAAATGTCCTAAATATTTTGCATTCCCATCATCAAAAAATTGAGCTGAAGCATTGGCTCGTTGTGGTGTATTCGAAGCTTCCACAGCATGAATGTAAAAATGGTTGGCACCAATATGCTTTGGATTTTTTTTGAGTATTTTTTCAAATAAGGTAACTATTTCTGGCGTCCATTTTTTTGGAGTACCGTTTTTTTCGTATAAATCCCAAGGATGCAAATCCATTACCGACTCGGCATACAACGCATTAATATCAACATCATCCGGAAACTTACTATTTACTTCTTTCATAGCAATGGAGTAAGCCATATCGAATTGACTTCTGTCTTCAACCGGCTGAGCAACATATCTTTTAGCCAAAGCATTAATTAAAGCTTTTTCTTTCACTGTAGCTTTATCTTGCAATTGTATCGCTTGTTGAATTGCCTTATACGCTCTTTGGTAATTATCTGGTTCCATACCTGCGTTATAATTAGGTCCTAAAACATAGGCAAATCCCCAAAAACACATCGCACATTCTGGATCAAGTTTAGTTGCATAATAAAATGAACGTGCGGCTTCTGCGTGATTAAAGCCATAGGACAAAGCCAATCCTTGATTGAAATACTTTTGAGCTTCTGGATTTTTAGTACTGATAGGATAATTAACAACATCCATTCCTTTAAACAATGGTGCTTTATTGTTTGAAGTGTACCATTTCGCATCAACAATTGGAGGTGCACAACTCATACTTTTTTGTCCAACTACTACTACTTCTTTTTTTGGAGTAATTTCTTTTTTGCAGGAAAAAAATACAAAAACAATAATCAGTAGTATCAAAACATTTTTTTTCATAATTACAACTTATTAATTAATTGAAAATCAGTATAAATTTACAAAAAATTAATAACTTAAAAAAGCGATCGCACAACAGCTAGGGTTTCGTTGCGTGCGCAGCACGAACAAATGAAACCCGTGTTGAACGGACTCCAGCCATTCGATAATCCTTGTAATCAAAAGTCACATTCTGCCCATCAATGTTTTTGATTCTATGATTGCTAATGGCGATTTTGTGAGCGTATCTTCCCAAATATTCCACCACCGACTTTGGGCTTCCAAAAGGACGTTTGGCAAAACTACCCAATATTTTTGCCATAATTCTTGCCGAATTTGCTCGTAACCAATCGGGTTTTTGACCTTTAGCTTTTCGCAATATTTAGCCCTAAAAACTTTGGACAACGCCTTGACTGGAAATAGAAATTTACCATCGGTGCGACTGTTTTGCCATTGTCCATTTTTGTCCACGCCACCGCCGGGAACAATGCAATGCAGGTGCGGATGCAAGCTCAATTGTTGTCCCCAAGTGTGCAAAACGGCAATCATTCCCATTTGCATTTCTTTGGCTTTGCCAAAACTTTGAAGCGTTTCCCAAGTAGCTTCAAACAAAGTATCATAAACCATTTTTGACTGGTGTATCGCCAAAGAATTAATGCTGTCTGGCAAGGTAAAAACCGAATTGAGGAGAATTATGAAATTTATCGCCGACGGCAAGCCATTGTGGAGCATCCTTACGGCGTCATTAAACGATCCCGAAGCTTAGGGAGGACTTTTGCTATATCATGACAAAGAAAACCATCAAACATGCATCGGCTGATGTAGGTTTGATTTTTACAGCCTACAACCTGCGCCGAATTTTAAACCTGATTGACCAAAATACAAAACAATATCTAAAAAGTATTGCTTTGTATTTTGGGGTTATAACAGTCATTTTTAAGGCTCTTTACGACTTCTTTCTATTAATTTTAATCCGCACTCTTTTTTACAAAAAGAATATAATTGTAAGCTAAATCACCTATATTTACTTTCTGATTAATAAAAAAACGCAGTTTGAAGGTTATTAGACATAATGACGTTGGCTGTCAGGCAGAAAAACCGTCTTTAAAACAAAAATGAATAAGAACTTGCAAACTTTCCCAATATTGATTACCGAAAGGTTGACGCTTCGGAAACTTTCAAAAAATGATTCCGAAGAAATATTGCAACTACGCTCGAATACAGAAATAAATAAATTTCTTGACAGGAAACCGAGCAAAACATTAGAAGATGCCTTAAATTTTATCAAAAGTATAATTGAAGATGAAAGCAATGAACTTTTTTATTGGACAATTACAAAAACTGGCGAAGATAAATTAATTGGTACAATTTGTCTATTTGACTTCTTAGGTGATTTAAAGAAATGTGAAATTGGATATGAACTTCTTACTGAATATAATTGTCAAGGAATTATGATCGAAGCTGCGAAGAAGGTTATAGGATATGCAATTGAAACACTTGGACTAAAAACGATAGATGCAATAACGCATAAACATAATCAAAGCTCTACTAGACTTCTTCAAAAATTAAATTTTAAGAAATTGGAAGATGCAGTCGAAAATAATCCAAATCTTATTCTATTTAGATTGACAACATAAAGCTATCAAGGTCCGCACAGCTAACAGCTAGGGTTGCATTGCGTGCGCAGCACGAACAAATGAAACCCGTGTTGAACGGAACCGGAGTACATGCCGTACCCTCCCAAATATTCCACCACCGACTTTGGACTTCCAGCAAAACTACCCAATATTTTTGCCATAATCCTTCCCGAATTTACTCGTAACCAATCGGGTTTTTAACCTTTAGCTTTTCGCAATATTTAGCCCTAAAAACTTTGGACAACGCCTTGACTGGAAATAGAAATTTACCATCGGTGCGACTGTTATGCCATTGTCCATTTTTGTCCACGCCACCGCCGGGAACAATGCAAGCTCAATTGTTGTCCCCAAGTGTGCAAAACGGCAATCATTCCCATTTGCATTTCTTTGGCTTTGCCAAAAATTTGAAGCTTTTCCCAAGTAGCTTCAAACAAAGTATCATTAACCATTTTTGACTGGTGTATCGCCCAAGAATTAATGCTGTCTGGCAAGGTATAATCCGAATTGAGGAGAATTATGAAATTCATCGCCGACGGCAAGCAATTGTAGAGCACCCGATCGCGCTGATATACCACATCGTTAGCGCAGTTTTGCAAACTGTGCCTACTAACGAGAGCTATCAAAAAACTATATTCATAAAACGGTAAAGTTTTTTGTATGGAAACAAAAATTGAAACCGTGGCTAAACTTATTTTACCAGATTTGTTTGTATTGGCTGTAAGTAGGAATATCCAATGTAGAAAAACAGTAAAATCCCATAAAACTATTAAAAATATTCTTATTTTTTAATGGTATAATAGGTGTTTTTGACTACAGGAATTCCGCCCGAAGTAATCCCTTCTAAAGCTACTTTTACTTTAGTTTCCACCTTGGTATTGTAATAATTCACACTAGCATTTCCTGTTTTATCGGGATGCACATACGGATTCCAATAAAGCGTGTTTCTTACATCTGCTTTATTATCTATCTCTGTTTTTGCTTGTTCAGGATTTGGTGCGTAAAAAATACGGGCAGTGTAAAAGCCCTCTATTTCTTTTTTAATAGAATGAAAACCTCCTTTTTCATACGAGGTTTTCGCATCTGGTTTGGTATAAACCGCAATAATACCATTAGCAGCATCTGCCCCATAAAACATTGTTGCTTGCGCCCCTTTTATTACGTCTATTTTTTCAATATCACCAAGTTGAACAAAGTCAATTTCTGCCTTAAACGCTGTATTACCATTTAATAAAAAAAGTGGTGCTCCATCAAAACGCATAAAACGAACCGAGTCATCTGAAGAGATGACACCAGGAACCTTTTGTACAATAAGATCATAAATATCGGTAAATGTAGCTACACTTTCATCTGGAACATAACTATTGTCTGGAATTCCATAGAATATAGGTGTTTGGTTTTTCCTTTTAGCAACAATACTAACTTCGTCCAAAATATTTTCAGGCTTTATTCCAAAAGCTACAAATTTCTTAAACACATTTTCAACTATTCTACGTGTGGTTTCCGTCCATTTAATGGGCTCATTTTCAAAAGCAACAAGTAATGGACTTTGTTCAATAGGATTTACAATTATTTCACCTCTAAACTTTCCTTTTTTATTTCTAGAATTCAAAAACATATTGGTTTTCCCTGAAAACATTATGTTTTCAAATTTAAAACTTCCTATAGAATCTGTAGTAGTGTTAAAAATATTCATATGTTTTTTATTTATTAAAGACAATGTCATATTATTATTTACTAATGCCTTTTCTCCAAGGAGTTGCTTAACCCTACCCGATATTGTAATGCCTTTTTCTGCTTTATAGCTGATCGCATCGTTAAATTTCGGCATTGTTTTCCATAAAAAATCACGCCAACCTTGCGTTAAAAGCAAGTCGTCTAAGTGTTCTAATCGTTTTAAATTAGTAGGATTAAAATAATAACTCGGATTATACACCTTTCCTCTAATGTCAGATTCCATCAGGAAATAAGAACTAATAGTTGTACCAAAATCTTTGTCTTCTACTATTCCATTCATGTCAGTTACACTTAATGAAAAACTTGCTGATTTAGCTACGCCTGTCTTCGATTTTGAACTAATATTTATCGTAGCTTTTTCATTTGGCTTATAGCTCGCTTTGTCAGACACTAATTGCACCTCTAAATCGGGTTCTTTTTCAATGTACACTAAGCGCTCACTTTGCGGTTTAGAATTACTGTCATATAGTGTTATTTGGCTGATGCCTTCCGGAGCTTTATCTTTTGTCAATTCAAAAGACAATGCAGTTTGTGTTACAGTTAGTATACTTTCTAAATAGGAAATTCCTTTTGCTTTACAAACCACGGTAAGTGCAGCATTAGGATTTTGTGCCAATGTTGCTTCGTTAGTATTAATGCTTATAATGTTTTTGCCTTTGAACGTTCTAAAACTTAATAAATACCCTTCCTTAGTTACTTTTGGAAGTTCCTGACGCTGTTCTGCCCCAGTTAAGGTCTTTATTTTTGCGTAATAATTTTTCCCTCCAGTTGGTATCATTTGAAATTTCCCCATACCATCATGAGGGCTTAAAAAAGTGGTGATCAATTCGTTATCGGAATCGTAAATTTCACCTAGAATATTTATGGGGTTTCCATCACTATCGACGGCTTTAAAACCCACAATACTAGCCACATTTTCTAAAAGTGAACCACCTTCAGGAGAGAAATCAACCGTAATCTTATTTTTATTACTAGATTCATTTTCAGTAGTTATGACTGCTATAGCAGTATTTTGTGCTTTATTGAGTTTAAAATGTGCTTCAAAAACATCGATAATTTCAATATTCTTTTTGAATACAAAATCATCCCCAAAATTTCTATTCCAATTGGTGTAAGCCCGTATTTGGTAAACCCCAGGTTTTACGCTAATAGAATCGGTTAATTTAAAATCGCCATAGCCTAATCCCATTTCTAAATTGGTCTTATTTTGGGCAATTATTTTAGAATCGGGCGAAATTAATTCTACATATAAAACATTGCTATTATCAAAAAGTAAGTTATTGTATGCCCTTACACTATAAGCTTTGTACCATAAATCATCACCCAAAAAATAGCTTGACCGATCAGTATGCAGATATATTTTCTCAATATCTGGAATTACTTTTTGAACCTGTGCATTCAAAAAAACAGATGTTAAAAGCATACCTAAAAAACAAAGGATGTGGCACTTTTTATTTCTATTAAAAGATTCAAACATTTAAAATATAATTTATATTAAACAATTTCAAAGAAAAGTGAAGGTATATAAAAATCGTGTTAATTTAACACTTATACATTATAAAAAAAGTTGTTCATTACCCCCCGATCGATCGGAAATATACTAAATCTTCACGCGTTGAAGTTCTGCAAGCTGTATCTGTCAATGAGAGTTATCAAAAACAACAGTCATATCTATAAAACGAGATAGTTTTTTGCATGGAAACTAAAATTAAAACCCTAGCTAAACTTATTTTGCTAAACTTATTTTGCTAGATTTGTGTTGGATGCAAGTAGGAATGGGCACCGTTTGCAAACCTGCTATCCAGCACGGGATATTTTTCTTAAATCCGAGCAATAGGAAGTTGGACTTGTACTTGAATTAAAAGGGATTAACCCGAAAATTAAATTTCAACTAAACACATGATAACAAATAAGATATCATATACAAAGCTAAAAATATTAAAAATTCACAAAACTTATCCTTGCCCTCTACCCCAATCCAAAATATTCTCCTAGAAACCAAAACCCTTATTTTTGAACCCTGTGGTTTTGAACTTACAAATGTAGTACTGGAAAAAGAAAGCAAGGATTATAGTGCGTATCAATTTGAACTGAATGCACTAAAAACACTATTTCGCGTAGCCAAAACTACTCCTACAAAAGTGGGCCAATTTGTTACGTTATGGAAAAGAATAGTAAAAGGGCCTATACAGCCTTTTGATCTTTCAGATGACATCGATTTATTTGTTATCAATACTCGAAGCGGGGATTATTTTGGTCAATTCGTATTTCCTAAATCCGTGCTTAGTCAACAAGGAATCCTTAGCACTGATTTAAAAGAAGGGAAACGCGCTATTCGGGTGTACCCGCCTTGGGACATTACAACCAACAAGCAGGCCCAAAAAACCCAAAAATGGCAATTAGATTATTTCTTGGAAATCCCCTTGGACAAACCCATAGATTCAGAACGTGCAAAATTCCTTTATTTGCAGCAAATTAAATGACATTTAAAATCAACCTCATTTAAGTAATTCTAAATGAGGTTGATTAAAAACGTATTTTATTAATTTTATTTTTACAATATACTGATTTTCAGTTGCTATAGTCGAAATTTATTTTTAATTTAGCTCTTATGAAGGACTTCCTATTTTAGAATCCTACTATCCCCAAAATCTTATTATTTTTTGCAAGTTAGTCAGGAATATCAATTCAACTAACGCATAGGTTAAATCAATTGTTTAAAAAATGATGGGTCGTAACTCCTCATTGTATTTTAAGAATATTTTTTAGCGTTTCCATTTTCAATAACCCATTTTCATTTTAATCCGTTTACAATAATGATACAATTATAATAAGTGTATACCATTCGTTTTCTATGTTTCTAACCAAGCTATTAATAGATAAACCAAAGCATTATGGACACCTTTAAAGACAGTGTAAGCAACAAACAGATTAGCTGGTTATCCATCGTACTAGTGGCATTGCTACTGTTGTTTTGGGTTCTGTTTCTATTTAAAGGAGAACATCGTTTTACTTTGGTGCTTTTTAGTAAAGACGCTGCCATACCCTTTTCAGAAAATTACGGTGCTGTTAAATTTCCTTTCCATGAAAAAAATTATGAAGTTGTAATTGCTGAAAAAGGGAGGTGCATGAGTTCTGGCTGGTTGCTTTTACTCGTGCCTGCAGTATTTCTATTCAGTTTAGTTTTTCCGAGAAAATTATTGAAAAAATCATTTAAAAAGAGAAAAAAATGAACCTTTCTGAGCAAACAAAAACGATACCCCGACGAACCAAAAAAGGAGTGCTGGATGCCATAATCAGTAGTGCTGAAATTATGTTATTTGCCTATTTAATCACCTACCCTTTTCCATTTAAAGCCGTCGCCTTTATTCCTTTGGTAATGGTCGCTTTTATCATCAGCCGTGATATCGATTCGCTTCCAGTAACATTCAGGCTTTTATTTAGGAATCTTTTCTCCCTAAAAATGCTGATACAAATTGTCATTGGTCTTGAACTGGGTATTATAGCCGCAATCTATTATAGAGAAAATTTGGGAATACCGATTCTACCTTCGGTAATACGACCATTTGTATTAGTGGCGGTAAGTGTTGCTGCAATCGAAGAATTAGTTTTTCGTGGTTTCATACAAGGTCAAATCAGCAAATTAAATACAGATTTTGCTGTGGTATTTGCCGCCTTTGCACATGCATCTTACAAAGCCTGTTTATTCCTTTCGCCCGTGGCGGTTCATCAACAAAATATTGTATCGTTTTTTATATGGTCCTTTGCGGCTTATATCCTACTTGGGTTTTTAAAACATTATTCAAAAAGCATCGTACCTGTCATTATAACGCATGCCATTTTTGATTTGATTGTTTATGCCGAAGTCCTGCAAGCACCATGGTGGGTGTGGTAATCAACAAGACGAGATAGTGTTATTTAAAAAATAGGAAACCATCAATGGAGACTCTTGAATATTTTTCAATTCACTTAAACTAAAGCCTATGTGTTTTTCAGCTAGTGCGAGTTTTGGAGCGGGTATTGTTCTTGCAGCGATAAGTGTTGCGACAATAAAAAAAGTGCAAAAACCATCCCAAATATATTTTGCCTGTATCCCGATTATTTTTTGCATACAACAAATTTCAGAAGGTTTTTTATGGTTAGCATTAACCAAACCTTATTTCGCTCCGTTACAACAAGTCACAACCTATACCTTTTTGTTTTTTGCACAAGTGGTCTGGCCTATATGGATTCCTTTTGCATCGGTGAAACTTAAAAAAGAAGAGGAAAATGTACTTTTTCAGTGGGTATTGGTTGTAATAGGACTTTCAGTCGCTTTATATCTTGGGTATTGTTTGATTACTTATTCGGTTGAAGCTAAAATTACTGGATGCCATATCTCTTATATACAAGGATATCCAATAGTATTTAGTGCTTATGGAGACCTGCTTTATATTATTGCTACTGTTGCCCCGCCATTATTCTCAGAGATTAAAAAAATGTGGATTTTAAGCATTACCATCATCGTTTCCTATATCATTAAAACCATTTTGTATGTGGACTATATTGTTTCGGTTTGGTGTTTCTTTTCTTCGATTATTAGCATCTCCGTACTAATCGTTATGGACGAAATTAAAAACCCCAGTAAAAAACATTCCAAATATTATTCCAGATACTATTGTGATGATCATACTAAAAGTACCACTGTTTAAAACTAAAACTTAAATTTTACTGTAATTTATTCTTCAGATTTTCTTTAACACTATCGAACCATTCATTGCTGAGAATACTCAAAATAATACTGTCTCTTCGTACGTCACTCCCTAGAGTGGGCATGTGATTTCGCATAACGCCTTCTACAGTACATCCAATACTTTTCATGGCAGCAATACTTCGCTGGTTGTTATTGTCTGCGCGAAATTCTACACGTTCCATTCCAAGGGTTTCGAAAGCAAATTGCAACAGCAAAAATTTACAGCGTTTGTTGAGTCCGGTTCCCCGGAAATCTTTTCCGTACCAAGTGTAGCCCAATTGTAAGGTTTTGAACTCCAAATTAATGTCGTAAAAACGAGTGCTTCCTGCGTATTTCCCAGACTTTTTATCGAAAACTATAAAGGGGAATTCGGTTTTATTTTCTTTGGCTTTTAAGGCTATTTTGATGTAGTTTTCCAGATTTTCTTTACCGTTTGCACGTACTAAAGAATATTCCCAGGTTTCGGGTTCATTGAGGGATATTTCCAATAAATTTTCGACATCCGTTTCCAGTAAAGGACGCAGTAAAATAGATTCGTCTTCGAGGATTGTATTTTGGGGGAATTGAGAAATAGACATGGTTCTTTTTTTTTGCTAATTTATAAAAAAAAGACAATACCAGTTTGCATACATTTAGTCCGATTTCTTAAACAGATAAAGGAATATAAATTCATTTAAGTGAGACCCTTTTGAATTCATAAATGGAATAATATCCTCCTTTTCATAGATAATCGCTGATGTTAGCCCAGATAAGAGAAAAGCCCACAGTATAAAACACAAATTTTTCTTGTTATAAAAGAGCGACCAACGGAAGCTCCTTTTATGACTTAGAAAAATAGTATTTTATGCGCGGACTGAAACGGTTAGCTGTCCCGAGCCTTCGGGATAGCTTCTAAAAATGCTACTCACTCATTTCATCGTAACGCTCTGGAACTTGTGGATCATACAGAGGACAATTGAACTCAGCCAATGCATCTACCAATTGATTCATGATTTTCCCTTCGGTGCCGTAGCAATCAATTTGAATGCTTTGATGAGTGGTTTTTATTTGAAAAGCACCTTTCCCTTTGTTGTTTTTCCAACTGTTGTCATCTACTTTTTCCCATTGAGAGAACAGCTTATTGATCCTATTGAGGATGACTGTTACAGGAAGTTCTTCGAGACCTATTACTTCTTGTTCCTCAATAATGGCTTCGTAAACCAAGTGATGGTTTAGATAAATGCCCTCCTGATATCTCCAAAAAAGTAATTCGTACATGTCGTGTTGCTTTATTTTTTAATATTCAAAAGTTCCGTACTCACTGGTAATAGTCAGTCTTTTAGCATCGGCTGCCTCTACTCTACCTACGATTTGTGCATCGACATTAAACGATTTTGAAATCGTGATAATGTCTTGAGCAATAGCTTCGGGAACATATACTTCCATGCGGTGTCCACAATTGAATACTTGGTACATTTCTTTCCAATCGGTTTTGGATTGTTCTTGTATCAACTGAAATAATGGAGGAACTGGAAATAAACTGTCTTTTATAATGTGTAGATTTTGTACAAAATGTAAAATTTTGGTTTGCGCTCCTCCACTACAATGCACCATTCCGTGAATTTCATCAGCAGTATATTTGTCTAAAATTTTCTTTATAATAGGCGCATAGGTTCTGGTTGGCGAAAGCACTAATTGTCCTGCATCGATTGGCGAATTTTCAACAGCATCGGTCAATTTTACTTGTCCGGAATAGATTAATTCTTCAGGAACTGCAGCATCAAAACTCTCCGGATATTTGGTTGCCAAATATTTCCCGAAAACATCATGACGCGCCGATGTTAATCCGTTGCTTCCCATTCCGCCATTATAGCTTTTTTCGTAAGTAGCCTGACCAAAAGAAGCCATACCTACAATTACGTCACCCGCTTTAATATTAGCATTGTCAATTACTTTAGAACGTTTCATACGAGCCGTAACGGTAGAATCTACGATAATAGTTCGAACGATATCCCCTACATCAGCCGTTTCACCTCCTGTGGAATGAATGGTCACGCCAAAAGAATCCAGTTCTTGGATTAACTCTTCGGTTCCATTGATGATTGCTGAAATTACTTCGGCAGGAATAAGATTTTTGTTTCTTCCAATAGTGGATGAAAGTAAAATATTATCAGTTGCTCCTACACACAATAAATCATCGATATTCATAATCAATGCATCCTGTGCAATACCTTTCCAAACAGAAATATCTCCTGTTTCTTTCCAATACATATACGCCAGAGAAGATTTAGTTCCCGCTCCGTCCGCATGCATAATAAGGCAATAGTCTTCGTCTTGGGTTAAATAATCCGGGACAATTTTACAAAATGCTTGAGGAAACAATCCTTTATCGATGTTTTTTATGGCGTTATGCACGTCTTCTTTGGATGCCGAAACACCGCGAAGCGCATATCTTTTTGAAGTATCTGAACTCATGTAGTCTAGTTGTGTAACCTGCTTTTGGGCAGATGTGTTTTGCGGCAAAGATAATTATTTTTTTTGGGTTTTGCCTATCGGGTTTTCAAGTGTTTCGTTAAATCTATAATCTATAAATCGAATGTGAATTTATTTCATTAAATTTGTCATACTATTTTGTTTACTAGAACTTTATAAAAAAATATCTATAAATAAACACTGCTTATTGCAAGAAACATAACACTAAATTTGTACTGATTTTTATTAAAATTCAAAACCTAGAAAACCAAAAAAAGTGGAAACCAGCGACCACATAAAAAAACGGGGCCCTTACCGAAAAGCCATAAGAGTAGGAAACTAAAAACCATAACATTATGCCTAAATATGTAATTGAAAGAGAAATTCCCGGTGCTGGCAAGCTTACTGAAGATCAGCTAAGAGCCATTTCACAAACTTCTTGTGGAGTACTGGGTAAAATGGGACCCCAAATTCAATGGGTCGACAGCAAAGTCACCGCTGACAAAATCTATTGTACGTATATCGCTCCCAACGAGGATATGATTCGCGAACATGCAAAGGCAGGTGGATTTCCAGCAAATTCCATAAGTCAAGTATTTGCGACCATTGACCCTACAACTGCAGAACAAACGGTTTAGTCTGGAACGACCTTAAAGAGCAGTAATGAAAATAAAAACCAACAGACAAAAAACTGAACTTAAAATCTGTGTTTAGAATTTAACCGCAAAAAAGTCTTGAAAAACAGTAATTCAACACTTTATAAACAAAAAAATTAAATTAAGATGAAAAATGCAATTAACTGGTTTGAAATTCCAGTAAAAAATTTAAGCAGAGCACAAGCCTTTTACGAAACAGTTTTAGGCGCAAAAATGCAGCCAATAGAAGCCATGGGCATGAAATCAGCTTTCTTCCCGGCAGATATGGAACATGGAATTGGAGGTAGCTTAGTCGAAAGTGAAACGCATCAACCAGCTGACAAAGGCACTTTAGTTTATCTCAACGGTGGTGATGATTTGAGCATCCCTCTTGCAAAGGTTGAAGCAGCAGGCGGAAAAGTTGTTATGCCTAAAACATCAATAGGACCTAATGGTTTTATGGCACACTTCACTGACTCCGAAGGAAACAAAGTAGCATTTCACTCCATGAAATAACAGAAAAGTCAAACAGCAATTAGAAGCTTAAATGACTATTTACTTTATAAATCCGAGCCAGAAATCTTTATAATTAAACCATAAAAAATGCCTGTCAGTTTTTGACAGGCATTTTCATGAAATAGTGTTTGTTATTATTTTGTAAACAACAATTCTCTATATTTAGTCAATGTCCAAAGTTCATTATCTACCAATAACTCCAGTTTATCACAATGTTCACGGATTACTTCAAAATAAGGCTTTACGTTATTACAATAGGCCTCAGCCATTTCTTGAGCATCAGTCATTACGTTTGCTTTCTTTCTTTCGTTAGTCATTTCAACTACTTTAGAATTGATTCCTTCAATATGTCTTGAAATATCTTTGATTAATATAATTTGCTCTTTGGCAATTGTTTCAAACTCAGCTCCAAAAATATCTTTCAACCCTTTAACATTTTCAATCAACGTATTTTGGTAACGGATTGCAGTTGGAATAACGTGATTTGTAGAAATATCACCTAAAACTCTTCCTTCAATTTGAATTTTCTTAGTGTATTCTTCCAATTCAATTTCGTAACGCGCTTCCACTTCAATGTGGTTCATGATTCCCATTTCAGAAAACAAATCTAAAGCTTGTTTAGAAGCTCTCGCTTTCAATGCTTCAGGAGTAGTTTTAAAGTTGCTTAAACCTCTTTTCCCTGCTTCGATTTCCCATTCATCACTGTAACCGTCTCCTTCAAAAAGAATTTTTTTGGAAACTTTAATATACTCTCTCAAAACATTGAAGATAGCATCGTCTTTCTTCATGTCTTTAGATTCAATCAAAGCATCAACTTCAATTTTAAAATCTTTCAATTGTTTAGCAACAATAGTATTCAAAGTCGTCATTGCATTAGCACAGTTTGCAGAAGATCCTACTGCTCTGAACTCAAATTTATTTCCTGTGAAAGCAAATGGTGAGGTTCTATTTCTATCTGTATTATCCAAAAGCACATCTGGAATTTTACCTACTACATTTAATTTTAAATCTGTTTTCTCTTCTGGAGATAATTTCCCGGTAGTTACCCCTTCTAATTCAGCTAAAACTTTGGTTAATTGCTCTCCAATAAATACAGAAATAATTGCCGGTGGTGCTTCATTTGCACCTAATCTATGGTCATTACTTGCCGTTGCAATTGCACCTCTTAATAATGATTCATAATCATTTACCGCTTTTATAGTATTAATAAAGAAAGTCAAGAACTGTAAATTGCTCATAGGCGTTTTACTTGGACTCAACAAGTTTACTCCAGTATCAGTTGCTAATGACCAGTTGTTGTGTTTTCCGGAACCATTAACTCCTTTGAACGGTTTTTCATGGAATAATACTTTCAAATCATGACGTTCAGCCACTTTTTGCATTACATCCATTAATAAACAGTTGTGGTCAACTGCTAAGTTAGTCTCTTCAAAAATAGGTGCCAATTCAAATTGATTTGGAGCCACTTCATTATGACGTGTTTTAACCGGAATTCCTAACAACATACATTCTTGCTCTAAATCCCTCATGTATGTTAACGCACGTGTTGGAATTGAACCAAAATAATGATCGTCTAATTGTTGCCCTTTTGCAGAGGTATGTCCAAGCAAAGTTCTTCCTGTCATCAAAAGATCAGGACGAGAATCTGCTAACGATTTATCAATCAAGAAATATTCTTGTTCCCATCCCAGGGTTGCAGTAACTTTCTTTACATTTTTATCAAAATACTTACATACTTCTGTAGCCGCCTCATCCATTGCAGATAAAGCTCTCAATAATGGAATTTTATTATCTAATGCTTCTCCTGTGTAAGAAATGAAAACCGTAGGAATACATAAAGTAGTTCCATAAATAAATGCTGGAGAAGTTGGATCCCAAGCTGTATATCCTCTTGCTTCAAATGTGTTTCTAATTCCACCATTTGGGAAACTGGAAGCGTCTGGTTCTTGTTGTACTAATTGTGCTCCACCAAATTTTTCTACCGGATCACTACCGTCATAAGATGTTTCAAAAAAAGCATCATGTTTTTCAGCAGTTGTTCCTGTAAGAGGTTGAAACCAATGAGTATAATGAGTAACCCCTTTTGACAAGGCCCACTCTTTCATTCCCATTGCTATATAATCAGCTAATTTCCTGTCTATTTTAGTTCCGTGTTGAACGGCACCTTGCACTCCTTTGAAAGCATCCGAAGTCAAATATTGCTTCATTGCCCTTTCATTAAACACATTTGCACCAAAAATAGTTGATTTTCTATCAGTCTCTTCAAATTGAACTGGCTTTCTGGTTGAAGCTTCTCTCAAAGCTTGAAAACGTAGTGTTGACATAATTTATAAATTTAAATATTAATCGTGATTTAAAATACATACAAATATAATTCATTCCTGTAATATTTTAATCCTCTCATTAACATATCTTAACTTTCTTTTTTAACGTAGAATTAAAATAAAAAAAATTAACCATTTCACTTTTGAAGTAATAAAAATCTTAACTATTTATTAATGACTAAAAAACCAGCATTGTGAATTTAATTTTTATAGCTAATTAAAATTGCGTTTTTTTAAATATACCCCTAAAAAAATGAAGTAATGCTAAAAATTATACCTCATTAAATAAAAATTACCCCCTGATTTTACGACATCGACAAATTAATTTATATTTGCAAAAGAAAATTATCAAAAAGAAAATAAATTTATATTATTATGGCTAAAATAAAGTTAGAATACATTTGGTTAGATGGATACGAACCAACTCAAAACTTAAGAAGTAAAACCAAAGTTGAAGAACACGAAAATTTCAAAGGAACATTAGAAGAAATAGGAAATTGGTCTTTTGATGGTTCATCTACAAAACAAGCAGAAGGTGGTTCATCTGATTGTTTATTAGTACCTGTTGCTATTTATCCAGATCCTACACGTATCAATGGATACTTGGTAATGACAGAAGTTATGAATGCTGATGGTACTGCTCACTCTTCTAACGGTAGAGCTACTATTGATGATGATGGTGATTTCTGGTTTGGTTTCGAACAAGAATATTTTATTATGGATACTAAAACTTTATTGCCTTTAGGATTTCCAATTGGAGGATACCCTGCACCACAAGGGATGTACTACTGTTCAGTAGGTGGCAAAAACACACACGGAAGAGGCTTAGTAGAAGAGCACGCTGATTTATGTATTGCTGCCGGAATTAACTTTGAAGGTATCAATCAAGAAGTTGCTTGTGGTCAATGGGAATTTCAATTATTCGCTCAAGGCGCTAAAAAAGCAGGTGACGAAATATGGATTGCGAGATATTTACTAGATCGTTTAACTGAGAAATACGGTTACTATATTGATTACCACCCAAAACCATTAGGAGATACAGACTGGAATGGATCTGGAATGCATGCTAATTTCTCTAATGAAATATTAAGAACATGTGGTTCTCAAGAAGTTTACGAAAAAATATGTGAGGCATTCAGACCTGTAACTGCAGAACACATTGCTGTTTACGGAGCTTATAATGACCAACGTTTAACAGGTAAGCACGAAACTGCTTCTATCCATGATTTCTCTTATGGAGTTTCTGATAGAGGAGCTTCAATCAGAATCCCATTAATTACTGTTCAAAAAGGATGGAAAGGATGGTTGGAAGATAGAAGACCAGCATCTAACGGTGATCCATACAAAATTGCTGCTAGAATTGTAAAAACTGTAAAATCTGTTTTAATTGAAGATTCTGTTTTAGTATAAGAATCTATTTTCTAAACTTGATTTGTTTATAATTAAAGAGACTTTCCGAAAATTACTTTTCGGAAAGTCTCTTTTTTTTTTACTAAGTCTTCTGTTTTTTCTTCTTGGCTGCAGGAAACAACACATTATTCAAAATCAAGCGATAACCTGGTGAATTGGGATGCAAATCGAGAACCGTGGGCGCATCTCCCACCTGATGCTGAAAATCTTCAGGATCGTGACCTCCATAAAACGTGAACATTCCTTTTCCTTTTTCGCCATGAATGTAACGTGCTTCACCATTAAGTTCACAAGTTCCCATTACCAAAATATTCGATTTTATAAGCGATGCATCAAAAGAAGTCGTCTGTCCCATGAATCCTTTGACTAACTGCGTATGATTTTGACACAACATACTCGGAATTGGATCCCATTTTGCCGAAAATTCCATTAAGGTGAAATAATCTTTATCCATTAAAATTCTTCTTTTCGAAGTCATATCAATATCCGAAAATTCATATTGCTCCGGTCTTCTTTCTAAAATAAAATCTTTGAACACAAACGAATTATTGTAATTCATCTTCGATTGATAATTAGCATCGCTAGCATCACCGTCAAACATAGCTTCGCAAATATCCACACCATCAGCAGCCAAAGCGATATCAAAACTATCCGTTGCGGAACACATTGCAAACATGAATCCACCACCAATAACGAAGTCCCTGATTTTTTTGGCTACAGCTCCCTTTTCTTGTGACACTTTCGAATAGCCCAATTTAGTTGCTAATGCTTCGGCATCTTTCTTTTGTTCGATGTACCAAGGCGCATTTTTGTAAGCACCATAAAATTTACCGTATTGTCCTGTAAAATCTTCATGATGCAAGTGCAACCAGTCATAAAGTAACAGTTGATCACTTAATACTTCTTCATCATAAATAGGTGTAAAAGGAATTTCGGCATAAGTCAAAACCAGCGTTACTGCATCATCCCAAGGCTGTTTCCCTTTGGGTGTATAAACCGCTATTTTTGGTGCTTTTTCTAGTACTACTGTTTCCATATTTTGCGAAGGACTCGAAATTTCATCTAAAATTCTAGCTTCCTCACCATCTGAAAGGATTTCAAAACTAACCCCCCGAATCTTACATTCTTTACGTATTTCTTCGGCATCTGGCAGTAAAAAAGAACCTCCCCGATAATTGAGCAACCAACTTGCCTTGTAATTTTTATCCAAACACCAATAGGTAATTCCATAAGCCTTCAAATGATTTTGCTGCGTAGTTTCATCCATTGGCAACAAAATAAAAGAAGCTTTCACCGAAAAGGAAATAAAAATTAGTAGAATATAGAGGGACTTCTTGAAAGACATTACTGTTTTTATTTCAAAGATAACAGTTTTTAGGCGATGAAAATCATAAAAAAAATCCGCTATAGCGGATTTAAATTTATATTTTAGAACGGTACATCACTGTCGTCGTCCGGGTCATTCAAGTTACTTCCAAAAGCTTCATTAGCTGATGGCAGGTTTTTAGTAATAAAAGGATTGTCATCTTGATTCATACTCGACGGTAAGTCATCATAACCGCCACTGTAATCTTCCAGATTATCAAATTTACCCAGATGACCAATAAATTTTAAACGAACATTTTCTATACTACCATTACGGTGTTTTGCTATCATTATTTCCGCCTGACCAGCAGTTGGAGAGGCTTCGTCATCATCCCATTCATCAATTTTGTAATATTCAGGACGGTATAGAAACGATACAATATCAGCATCTTGCTCAATCGCACCCGATTCACGAAGGTCAGAAAGCAATGGTCTTTTACTGGAACCACGGGTTTCAACCGCACGCGATAGTTGAGAAAGGGCAATTACAGGAACATTCAATTCCTTTGCCAATGCTTTTAGGTTTCGGGAAATCGTCGAAATCTCCTGCTCTCTGTTTCCTCCTCCTTTTCCGTTTCCACCGGCAGTCATTAATTGCAAGTAATCGACAATGATAATTCGGATACCATGTTGGGAAACCAAACGTCTCGCTTTTGCTCTTAAGTCAAAAATAGAGAGCGACGGTGTATCGTCAATATACAATGGTGCTTTTTCTAAATTTTTAACTTTGGTACTCAATTGTTCCCATTCGTGTTTTTCCAGTTTTCCGGTACGCAATTTCTCCGATGACAAACCTGTTTCAGAAGAAATCAAACGGGTGATCAACTGAACGGATGCCATCTCTAGGGAAAATAAGGCAACTGGCATTCCGAAGTCAATGGCCATATTTCGTGCCATTGATAATACAAATGCGGTCTTACCCATTGCTGGTCTTGCCGCTATAATAATTAAATCACTTGGTTGCCAACCCGAAGTAATCTTATCTAATTTATCAAAACCTGTCGCTACACCACTCAATCCTTCTTGACCGGCAATTTCCTCGATTCGCTTTTTGGCTTGCAAAACTAAACTCTGGGCTGTTTCAGAACTACGTTTTATATTTCCTTGTGTTACTTCGTATAATTTAGACTCGGCTCTGTCCAATAAATCAAAAACATCCGTTGTTTCATCATACGATTCTTCAATAATTTCAGTAGAAATTCGAATCAAACTACGTTGGATAAATTTTTGAAGAATAATTCTGGAATGAAACTCAATATGTGCAGAAGACGATATCTTTTGCGTAAGCTGAATTAGGTAAAAATCGCCCCCGGCCAATTCTAATTTTGCATTTTTCTTGAGTTGGGCAGAAACGGTTAATAAGTCAATAGGCTGCGTTTCTGTAAACAGCTGAACGATAGCCTCAAAAATATGTTTGTGTGCATCTTTATAAAAAGCATCAGGCTGTAAAATATCAATTACATCATCTACCCCTTTTTTATCAATCATCATGGCGCCAAGCACAGCCTCTTCTAAATCGAGAACCTGCGGTTGCAATTTTCCTTTTTCAAGGCTTATTATAGTAGTTTTATCAACCTTCACAGGATTAATATTTCTGAAGTTTTCCATAGAGCGAAAGTAACAAAAATTAAAAAAATATCGGCATTGAGTTGTTACTAATAATTGTTCATAAGTAACTATTTTTTGTTTATAACCATAAAAAAATCCGAAACTGTAAGGCTTCGGATTAAATATTATTTTGTGGGATTTTACTCTCTATATTCACCCATTTTACTGTATTTGTCCATTCTTCTGGCAACTAATTCTTCTGTTGATAAGTCTTTCAATTCATTGAATCCTTTCATGATATATTGCTCTACCGTTTTGAAAGCAGTCTCTCTATCGTAATGCGCGCCACCTAATGGTTCAGGAATAATATCATCCACTAATTTTTGCTTTTTCATGTCAGACGAAGTCAATTTCAATGCTTCGGCAGCTTGCTCTTTATATTCCCAGCTTTTCCATAAAATAGAAGAACATGATTCAGGAGATATAACAGAATACCAAGTGTTTTCCATCATATATACTTTATCACCCACACCTATTCCTAATGCTCCACCAGAAGCGCCTTCACCTACAATAACAGTAATAATTGGCACTTTTAGACAAATCATTTCAAAGATGTTTCTGGCAATAGCCTCACCTTGACCTCGTTCTTCGGCTTCTAATCCAGGATATGCTCCCGGAGTGTCAATCAAAGTCAATACCGGAATACCAAATTTTTCCGCCATTTTCATCAATCGTAATGCTTTTCTATATCCTTCAGGATTTGGCATCCCAAAATTACGAAACTGACGTGTCTTGGTATTGAATCCTTTTTGTTGTCCAACAATCATAAAAGATTGTCCGTCAATTTTTCCTAAACCGCCAATCATGGCTTTATCGTCTTTGAAGCCTCTGTCACCAAAAAGTTCCAGGAATGTTTCGCCACACAAAGCACGTACGTGATCCATTGTATAAGGTCGACTTGGATGTCTTGACAATTGTACCCGTTGCCAAGCAGTCAAGTTTTTATAAATATGCCTTTTAGTTTCTTCTAGCTTTTTGTTGATTTGTTTGCAAGTATTCGTTACATCAACATCTGATTCCTGACCAATAACAAGACATTTATCTAACTGCTCTTCTAGTTCTTTTATAGGAAGCTCAAAATCTAAATATTCCATAGGATTTCTGCGTTTTTGTTTTTAATTGGAACCGCAAATATAAAATTTTAAATCGTTCAAAAAGGTAATTTTTATATTTATGTCTTAAACGGTACATTCTAAATTACGAAAATTATCCTCTAAGTGACACCTAAACTATATTTATTTTTTATTTAAACAATAACAATCAAGTACTTACAAATTAATTATGATTTACTTTTGAAATAAAAATCGGATAAAACCAAATTAGCTGATTTTTGTTTTAAACGCTTTGGACACTTCTTTTCTGCCGTTATTATTTTCTGGATTGTAGGTTTTTAGATATTCTACTTTTGGAGTTCCATCATCAAATGAGCATATTTTATTAGTGTCCGTGCGCCGCAACACGCTTCTTACTTTATGACTTTCTATCCTACATCCTTTTGATAATGCTTAATGACACCGTTTAGGATTACGGTGATTACAATTATTATAGCTCCGATGTAAAACTCAAAGCTCATTTTTTCCTTTCCGCCAAGGATGAAATAGGCCAAAACTATCCCATAAACCGGCTCTAAATTAGTCGTTAGCATTACCGTATAAGGAGTGAGTTTTTGCATGACTTTTACCGAAGCAGTAAATGCATAAGCCGTACAAATAGAAGCTAAAATTAAAATTAAAACCCAATTGTTGAATGTTAAAACAAAGAAATCCAATGTGAATTTTTGTTGAAATAAAAAGTAAACCGAAATAAAGAATACTCCCGCCAGAAACTCATAGAATGAGATTACCGAAGGATCGTGATTTTCTATCAGTTTTCCGTTCATCAGTGTAAACAAAACGCCTAGTATTATTGAAGCCAAGGCATACAACATACCGTCTAAATAATGGACTTCAACTTTCATAATCAATGCCAGTCCTGCAATGATGATAAGTCCAAAAAAGACTTCATACCAAAGTACTTTTCGACCATAAAAAAGAGGTTCCAACACCGATGCAAAAAAAGCGCCCAAGGAGAAAACCGAAAGCGTAATGGACACATTGGAAACATGAATCGCTTTGAAAAAGAATATCCAATGCAACGCAATCAATAATCCCACAAGAATCAATTTGACAAAAGATTTCAGGGGAATTCTAAATGATTTCTTTTTGAATACAATAAAAATCGATAAAAACACACTGGCAAAAAACATGCGATACCAAACTAAAGCATCGGCAGTTATAGTGATTAAAGCGCCCAAAATAGCTGTAAAACCCCAGATAAAAACAATCAGATGCAGGTTTAAATAAGACTTTAATTTATCGTTTTGCATTTCGTAATAAATAAACGGCTAAAACTCCAAAAGCAAAATTGGGTAACCAAACTGCCAACATAGGAGGAATACTTGATTTTTCGGCTAATACCCCAAAGATTTTATCAAAGAAGACAAAGGCAAACGCGAGAGCAATTCCTATCGCCAAATTAATTCCCATTCCGCCTCTGCGTTTCATAGACGAAACTGAAACCGCAATAATGGTGAGAATAAATGCCGAAACCGGAATACTGAATTTTTTATATAACACCACTAAATAGACATTGATATTAGACGAACCACGCTTTTTTTCTTTATCGATAAACTTAATCAGTTTATTCAAATTCAGTGTTTCAGCAATATATACCACAGGGGCTAAATCCTCTAGATCAAAATTAAACTTAGTATCTTTTTGAGGTGCTTTTTCAATTTTATCTCCATTTTCGCCTACCGTTCTTTTTGTATAATCAAACATGGTATAGGTTTTAGCCTTTGGATTCCATTTTATTCTGCTTGCCGAAATTTTATACACCAGTTTCTCTTTATTGAACTTTTCTAACGAAAAATTAAATGCAGTCTTTGACAAGGTATTAAAGCTGTTTACATAGATGAATTCAGTATCGCTAATTTGTCGGTATACATCCGTGTTGTCTCCCCGCATCGCTTCCTTTCCACCGGTTTTTAAATACGTATATCTAAAATTATTAAACCCTTCGCTGGCAGCGGGAACAACAAAAAATCCCATCAATAAAACAAAAACGGAAACGATAGAAGCGCCAATAATGTAAGGTCTTAAAAAACGGGTAAAGGAAATCCCCGAACTCAAAATGGCGATAATCTCCGTATTATTGGCTAGTTTTGAAGTAAACCAGATAATCGATAAAAATAAAAAGATTGGGAACAATGAATTAGCAAAATAAACCGTGAAATTATAATAGTAGATTGCAATTTCAATAAATGGAATCTTATTTTCAATCATGAAATTAATCTTCTCCGAAACATCAATAATAATCCCAATAGGAATAAACATCAACAACATAACCACAAAAGTGGCTAAATATCTTTTTAAGATGTACTTGTCAATTATTGTTAACATAGTAAAGTATAATCGGTTATTTGTTTAATCGTTTAACAGAACTAACGATTAAACATTTTTAAAGTCTCTGGCTCATATTCTTCACCATCATTTCTTTCCAAGGTCTGAAGTCGCCCGCTAAGATATGTTTTCTAGCTTCACGAACCAACCACATGTAAAATCCAAGATTATGGATTGTGGCAATTTGTTTCCCCAAGTATTCATTGGCAGCAAAAAGATGACGTAAATACGCTTTCGTGTATTCGGTATCAACATAGGTAATTCCCATTTCGTCAATAGGCGAAAAATCATCTTCCCACTTTTTGTTTTTGATATTTATCGAACCGTTAGCCGTAAACAACATTCCGTTTCTGGCGTTACGTGTAGGCATCACACAGTCAAACATGTCAATTCCAAGGGCAATATTTTCCAGAATATTTATTGGAGTTCCCACGCCCATCAGGTAACGGGGTTTGTCTTCGGGCAGGATTTCACAAACTATTTCGGTCATCGCATACATTTCCTCGGCTGGTTCCCCTACTGAAAGTCCACCAATCGCATTTCCTTGTTGATTGGAATTTGCAATATATTCTGCTGATTGTTGGCGTAAATCTTTATAACAACTTCCTTGAACAATTGGGAAAAACGTTTGTTCGTATCCGTATTTAAAAGGCTGCGTGTCTAAATGATTGATGCAACGGTCTAACCAGCGGTGCGTCATTTTCATCGACCGTTTTGCATAGTTATAATCACATGGATACGGCGTACATTCATCAAAAGCCATGATAATATCGGCACCTATGGTACGCTGAATTTCCATCACATTCTCTGGTGTAAAAAAGTGGTATGAACCGTCAATATGCGATTTGAACTTCACCCCTTCTTCCTTAATTTTTCTATTGGCCGAAAGCGAATACACTTGGTATCCTCCGGAATCCGTCAAAATATTGCGGTCCCAGTTCATAAATTTATGCAAACCACCCGCTTTCTCCAGGATTTCGGTTTGTGGTCGCAGGTATAAATGGTAGGTATTTCCCAAGATAATATCCGGGTTTATATCGTCTTTCAATTCGCGTTGATGCACGCCCTTTACAGAACCAACGGTTCCTACAGGCATAAAAATTGGGGTTTCAATCACACCGTGATCAGTGGTAACAGTTCCTGCTCGGGCTTTGGACAGCGGATCTTTTTTTAATAAATCAAACTTCATATAGGCGTTTTTCAGTGGGCAAAGATAGGTTAATTTGAAACCCCCATCAAAAAAATATTTTTCTTCCAATGAAATGAGAAATGGGGTTCCTGACAACCAAAATTTAAATACTTTTTCAGAAGAAAATTAGATAATAACATCATTTAAAAATTCAATTACCATTTGGTAAATCATTTTGGGCGTACCCTAAAAAGGTCGGACTATCCGTTGCAATCTTTTATTCCGCTGCGCTTCATAAAGGATTTCCACTGCAATCCCTCACCTTTACGTTGTATTGATAAAAATATTTAATTTAAAAATGTCCCGTCCTGAAAAAACGATACAGATTATTAGATAAAATTAAATATTAAACAGTAGCAAAAATGTTTTTGCTACTGTTTTTTGCTTTATAGGTTCTCATGTTAATTATGCTTTGA
>NZ_JBLVPI010000026.1:0-23747 GCF_048284325.1 Flavobacterium esculini
TTTTGTTCTCTCTTAACGCATCAGGATGCTTTTTTTTGTAGTCATAATATCCTATTTTAGTTATCTTCGTAAGATAATCAAAATCTACAATGATGCTACCGAAGGTTTAGTTCAACACACGCTACAAGCAATTTGGGCATTTGGCTTAATAGAAAAATTAGTTTGTATTTGGAAGATTTGGCAAATCCGAAAGATTACGCTGATTTAATCCCAAACTGCTTGTAGCGCGAGAACGTTATGCCTCAGTTTAAACCAACACTAGAAAGAATATGTCTTTAATGCAAGAAATTAACGAGTCTAATGAAATAATAAAAGCTAAAGCAGTTAATTTATTATTAATACCTTTTTGGTACGTAGCGATATTTCTTTTTGATAATTCATTTTATTCTGCAGGAGACACAATAATAATTGTAGCGATTTGCATTGTATTGTCTCTTGTGTCTTCATTTTCATTATCTATATGTTTAGACGAATTTATCAACCAAAATAATAAAAGCGACAATATCTATCTATATACAATGTCTATATCGGTAGCTTTACTTTCTGTATGGCTTTCATTATTAATTTTTATAGTTTACTCTTTTGGCTTTTTGTTTAATCAATTTATATATTTCTACTGGTTTATTGTAATATATTTTTCTCCTATCTTGGCTTTAACATTAATATCCGTATTGTTTCGGAAAAATATAAAACACACCCAAAAAAAATAATTGTTAAAAAACAAAATAAGAAAAAAAGTCGAATTGGTTTTTTCATAATAATTGAATTTAAAATTGTTTCCGACTTAAAAACGGTTCGGAAGCGAAACCGAAAATTGAAACGTGAAAATTGGAATGGCGAAAAAACCGAAGGCATAACCGCTGTTTTGAGATAGCTGGAATTTAGTGGAATTATCGTCCCGCAATCACAAATCTGCAAAGCCAAAAACTGAAAGTTTACGAATTTCCAGACAGCTCAAAGCAGCATAACGGACGTTACCAGCAAGCATAAAGAAAATCTATGAAAAAATATCTAACACTCTTTTTGATTTTAATTTCATCATACTCTTATTGTCAAAAAACTTTTAGCTTTATAAGTAAAATCCATCCAGAAAAAACTTATTCGCTTCAAATGGATATTTCTTCAATAAACGAAACAACAATAAATGACAAGACCTCAAAGAGTACTAGTATTTCAAGATTTACAAGAGTAACTAGAACTGAGAAAGCAAATAAAAATGGACAATTCCCTGCAACAATGAATTTTGGTGAAGTAATTGTCTCTGGTGCTGGAAAAGAAGTATTGAGTCCATTATCTAAAACAATTATTAAAGGTTTACTTTCTGAAGACAGTAAATTTAATATTGACACAATAATTAACCCCAATCTTGACCTACAAACAAAAAATGCACTAAAATCAGTTTTTAAAGATTTAAAACCTGACATTGATTTTCCGAAGAAGCCATTAAAAATCGATGACAGTTTTGAGCACAAAATACCGATGAACATTCCAATAAATGGAGAACAAATTAAAGTTTTAATAACCAAAATTTTTACACTAAAAAGTGTGTCAAATAATATTGCAGAATTTACTGTAAGTGAAATTATTTCTTTGAATATGGAAAGTCAAAATGTAAAAGCAAGCGGTGATGGGAATGGTATTGTAGAATTTAATATTTTAGAAAATCAAATAGTAAAAGACAAATCTCATTTTACAATTGATATTACTGTAAAAAAAGAAAACATCAATGTAAGAGGTTTTATAACTTCTGATTCTGAAAAATTGTTGAGAATACAGTAAAGCCAGCTGGTAACAGCTACTACAACGGATTTGGGCATTTGGCTTAATGGAAAGTTGGTTTTATATTTGGGAGATTTTGCAAACCCCGACCGCGCTAACGATTAGCAATAAATACGAGCGATCGGAAAATTACGATAAAGAAAACAGGTTTAAAGTTGGATTCATCAAAATCGAAACGATCTCTTGAAACCGACTTGACTTCTATAACAATTTTTGCATAACCTATAAATACATTAAAATATGAAACATATAATTGCAAGTGTCTGCATCCTTTTATTGACGGGTTTTAATGGATTTGCACAACAAGTTGTTCCAAAAGTAAAACTAACAGACAAAGAAAAAACACAAAACTCACAATGGCAGGGCAAGCGGGTGGCTTTTCTGGGGGATTCGATGACAGACAAACGCCGTATAGGAACTACTTACGTTTACTGGGAGTACCTGGGTGAATTGCTGGGGATAGAACCTTTTGTATATGGCGTCAGCGGAAATCAGTGGAATGACATTTACAAACAGTCTGCGAAGTTGCACGAAGAAAAAGGAACAAATGTTGATGCCATATTGATTTTTGCGGGTACGAATGACTATAACCACGATACTCCGTTGGGTGAGTTTTTCAGTGAAACAACAAGACAAACCAACTTTAACGGAAAGGAAGTGATGCGTAAATACCGGACTCCAAACCTGAATGACACCACCTTTTGTGGACGGATTAATAAAGCCATGTCGTACCTGAAGAACAATTACCCACAACAACAAATTATTATTATGACACCTATTCACAGAGGGTTTGCCAAGTTTAACGAGAAAAATGTACAACCTGACGAAAACTATTGTAACGGACAAGGATTGTATATCGATTCCTATGTTGCTATTTTGAAGCAAGCGGCTTCATATTGGGCGGTTCCGTTGATCGACCTCTATTCGATAAGCGGGCTTTTCCCAATGGCCGATGCACAGTCGCAATACTTTCATGACAAAGAAAAGGATCGACTGCATCCCAATGCATTAGGGGATTACCGTCTGGCAAAAACCATTCAATATCAATTATTGGCATTGCCTTCGGATTTTGTTGTTGAATAAGTGAAAAATTTAAGAAACAAAATTAACAGGTTCCCAGTTGTGAAGTCTCCCGAATTCATAACTAACATTATATGCCATTCCAATAATAACCTGAGTTCGATTATTATTTTATCACGAAAGGATGGATTTGAAATCTAAGCTTTAGATTAAAACCTTGCATAACAGCACCTAACCAAGATTGCTGCATTTTCGAGAATAGAACCAATTATTTTCATAACTTTCAGTTTTGTAGCAGAAAATATTCTGCTACAAAAATCACAACTTCGTTCAGCATCAAAATGTTGGGCTGTTTTTTTGCAAAAAATAAAATTGAAATTTAAACAAAAATAAAATGAAAAATCTAATTACAATTGTTGTTCTATTTTTAGTTTTTACAAGTTGCGAAAAAACTGAAGATGATACCAATACTGATTGTACATCAAATTGTACGGTGTTAAGGGGTAGATTTGTTACACTAAACAACCTCCCAGTTCCAAATATCAGAGTGTCCTTAAAATATAAAATTGGCGGTGGCGAATTAGGTGGCGGTTCAACACGAAAAATTGTAAATATAGAATCCGATCAATACGGAAATTTTAATAAAGACTTTTTTATAAAAGATCGTGAATTGGGAAATTCGGCGGGTGGATATTTTGACGTTGAAATCGATGACTCTAAAATTGATATAAATAAATATATTAGAACGAATAACTTAATTGGAGGAAGTTCAACAGACATTGGTTTTGCAATTTATTCAATAACACGCAGAGATACCATTATTGACGAAACTTTTTACATTCCCAAAAAAGCATTTATAAAAGTTAATCTGAATAATTTTGTTTCGCAGCGAGCAGGAGATTTATTTGAAGTGCGAACATTGTATCCTTTTGGTCCGAAAGTTGGACTAAATACATTTCTAAATTCGGAGTATTCTACCGGTTTTAGTGGCTATGGCAATTGGATTGCAACAAATTTAAATAATAGATTAAATGTATTTGTAGCCGAAGGAGAAAAAAATATAATACGCGTAATTAGAAGAAAAAACGGAATTGGATCGAGTCAAGATTTTGAAATTACTGTTCCGCCAAATAATACTTTAGAACTAACCTATAATTTCTAAAAAAAATCCGCTCATTTGGGAACGGATTTAGATGAATTTTCTTTGTGGCAAAATGCTACTTACTCAACTCCACAAAATATTTATAAAACAACGGAATCGTTTCAATTCCCTTCAGGTAATTGAATATTCCAAAATGTTCGTTTGGCGAGTGAATGGCGTCGCTGTCCAGACCAAATCCCATCAGGATGGTTTTGCTTTTCAGTTCTTTCTCAAATAAGGCTACTATGGGAATACTTCCTCCGGAACGCACCGGAATGGCAGGAATTCCAAAAGTCTCGGTATACGCCATATTTGCGGCTTTGTATCCTATGCTGTCTATTGGTGTCACATATCCTTGTCCGCCATGATGCGGTTTTACTTTTACGGTAACACCGGCAGGAGCAATGCTGATGAAATGTTTGGTGAACAGTTCGGTGATTTTTTCCCAGTCTTGGTTAGGGACTAATCGCATCGAGATTTTGGCGAAAGCCTTACTGGCAATAACCGTTTTAGCACCTTCGCCGGTGTATCCGCCCCAGATTCCGTTGACGTCCAGTGTAGGGCGAATCGAATTCCTTTCATTGGTTACATATCCTTTCTCGCCATAAACATCCTTTAAGTCCAGTGCTTTTTTATAATCGTCTAAGTTGAAAGGCGCTTTGGCCATTTCAGCTCGTTCTTCGAGAGATAATTCCTGAACTTTATCATAAAAGCCCGGTATGGTAATGTGATTGTCATCGTCATGTAACGAAGCAATCATTTTTGCCAAAATGTTAATGGGATTGGCCACGGCACCACCGTATAATCCGGAATGCAAATCACGATTAGGTCCCGTAACTTCAACTTCTACATAGCTTAATCCACGCAATCCAGTTGTGATGGAAGGTTGCTGATTTGAAATCATTCCCGTGTCAGAAATTAAAATCACATCGTTTTTTAGTTTTTCCTGATTGCGTTCCACAAACCAACTCAAACTTTTAGAGCCAACTTCTTCTTCGCCTTCAATCATAAATTTCACGTTGCAAGGCAAAGTATTGGATTGAACCATGTATTCTAATGCTTTTACGTGCATGAACATTTGGCCTTTGTCATCACAAGATCCTCGAGCAAAGATGGCGCCTTCAGGATGAATTTCGGTTTTTTTGATAACAGGTTCAAATGGGGGAGAAGTCCATAGTTCCAATGGATCTGGCGGTTGCACATCATAATGGCCATAAACTAGAACCGTAGGCAACGATTTATCAATAATTTTTTCACCGTAAACAATTGGATAACCCGGTGTGTCGCAAATTTCAACAAAATCACAACCTGCTTTTTCTAAACTTACTTTTACTGCTTCGGAAGTATCGATAACATCTTGAGAATAAGCGGTGTCTGCACTTACGGATGGGATTTTCAATAATTCAATTAATTCGTTTATGAAACGATCTTTGTGTTGTTGAACGTATGATTTTATATTTTCCATTATTGATTTTGTTTATATTTCAAAAGTACAAAAAAGAGTATGAATATTTTTTGTGAAATTTACTTTGAAAATTGGAAGTTATGTTTATCTTTGCACCCACAATTGCGCGGATATGGTGAAATTGGTAGACATGCCAGACTTAGGATCTGGTGCCGCAAGGCGTGTAGGTTCGAGTCCTATTATCCGCACTTTTAAAAACCCTTTATTCGTTGAAAACAACGTTTAAAGGGTTTTTTGTTTTTATCTCTTCTTCTGCGAAAAAATATTCTTTATAACTTCGCTACAAGAATCTGCGATCGGGGGGTGTTTATAAATTCAAATATCCCTTATTTAATATTTCCCCATAGGGTTTAAAGCTTGATTCGCTATAAAGCAGTTGTTTTATTTATCTCATGAAGAATGTATTTGTATTTTTTTTATTGCAAAGCACAAAAAGTGGTAGGGTCTGGTATGTAAATAGAAATTGTTGTTTTACTTTTAATTTTCGTAATCGCATTAAATAATTTGCTGCTTTATTAATTAGTACAAACGATAGGATTATTTAATAGAATAAATAGGGAAAAGATTATCTAAAAGAGAAAATGGGATGAGAATTAGAAGCTTGTTTTCTACTCTTTTAAATTCTTAATCGTAAGAAAAAACAAAATGTAACGTATAAATATACTTTTGAAATCAATGACAAGCAGTAAGATATTAAAATGGTTTTTTTGCGGTTTTATGGTCTGTTTATTAGGGTGTAGTGCGCAAAAAAATGGACAAACAGAAATTGGATATGGTTGGAATAATAATTCTGTAAACGTAGTTAAATTCCGAAAAAATGCTTTAACAACTTATGGGGAGAATCAATTTACAGCATACTATGATGAAAATAGTTGTCTCGTTCTTGGAAAAAGAAAATTAAACAGATCTAATTGGGAAATCCTCAAAACGGCATATAAAGGAAATACAAAAGATGCGCATAACGCGATCAGTATCGCTGTTGATGGTGATGGGTATTTACATGTAAGTTGGGATCATCATGATACTAAACTTCGGTATGTAAAGAGTAAAAAGCCTATGGGTTTGGAACTTGGAGAAGAACAGGCCATGACAGGTAATCAGGAACTAAAGGTTACGTATCCTGAATTTTATAATTTACCAAACGGAGGATTGCTCTTTTTTTACCGATCGGGGGCTTCAGGAAGAGGAAATATGGTGATCAATTCCTATGATTTAAAAAGTAAAAGTTGGTCTCAAGTACAGCAAAATTTACTAAACGGAGAAGATAAAAGAAGCGCTTATTGGCAGTCCTGCGTAGATAAACAAGGCGTGATTCATCTTTCATGGGTTTGGAGAGAAAGTTGGGATGTATCTACCAATCATGATTTGTGTTATGCCAGATCGAAAGATGGTGGCGTGACTTGGGAGAAATCTACAGGAGAAAAATATACAGTACCCATAACCGTTTCAACTGCTGAATATGCTTGGAAGATTCCTCAAAAAAGTAATTTAATCAACCAAACAGCAATGGCTGTTGATAAAAAAGGCAATCCATATATTGTAACCTATTGGAGTGAAAATCAAATTCCTCAATATCAAATTGTCTATTTGGAGGATGGAAGCTGGAAAAGAATAAATACAGGATTCCGAAAAACACCATTTTCTCTTGGAGGCGGCGGCACGAAGCAAATACCTATTTCAAGACCCGATTTATTTATAGATGATAAAGGAAGTAGTCCGCTGCTGTATGTTCTTTTTAGGGATGAAGAAAGAGGAAATAAAATGGCACTGGCATATAGTAATTTGACTAACAATGAAAATTGGAAAACAGTAGATTTAACCAATACTTCAGTAGGACAATGGGAGCCAAATTATGATATTTCGCTCTGGCAAAAGAAAAATAAATTGCATATTTTTTCGCAAAATGTCACCCAGATTGACGGAGAAGGATTAGCAAAAATACCACCAAGCATGATAAGCGTTATAGAAATAAATAGTTTGCCGAAATAGTTAAAAAATAGAATAATTAATACATATTTTAATCAAATGTTTTTACAAAAAATAAAAAAAACAAGAAAGAACCTGCTTGTTTCTGTGGGTGCAACTTTGCTATTCAGTTCTTGTGGGAGTCATAAATTAGAAAAGCAGATTGATAATACCCTTAACCGAGGGATTAGTCAGTATGCGTATATAATGAACAGACTGCCTAAAGATAAATATCCAAAAACGTATTATGTTGCCAAAGATAAATTGGAAACTAGCGGTTCAGGATGGTGGTGCAGTGGTTTTTATCCCGGAACAATGTTGTATTTGGATGAAGCAGTAAAATCGCCGGTATTAAAAGGTGAAATAGACAGGGTTTTGCAAGATTTGAAGAGAGAACAATACAATACAACAACGCACGATCTTGGGTTTATGATGTTTTGTAGTTTTGGAAATGCCAATCGTTTAAATCCAAAGGCAGAATATGCAGCAATACTAATGAATAGTGCAAAATCATTGGCGTCCCGTTTTGATGAAAAAGTAGGTTGTATCAAGTCTTGGGATTCTTCGGATGACGGTTATCTGGTAATTATAGATAACATGATGAATTTAGAACTCCTTTTTTGGGCCAGTGAATACAGCGGCGATAAAAAATATTATGACATTGCCGTTAAACATGCCAATACCACGTTGAAAAATCACTTCCGTCCAGACCATAGCTCCTACCATGTTGTAAATTATAACAGTAAGACGGGTGAAGTGAAACGAAAAAGAACCGCTCAGGGATATGCTGATGAATCGGCATGGGCAAGAGGCCAAGCGTGGGGTTTGTACGGGTATACCGTGATGTACAGAGCAACAAAAGATAAAAAATATTTAGACCAAGCGGTTGCTATCGCAGCATTTATCTTGAATCATCCAAATCTGCCTAAAGATAAAGTGCCGTATTGGGATTTTAATGCGCCCAATATTCCTGATGCTTTAAGGGATTCTTCGGCTGGATCTGTTATGGCTTCGGCTTTATTAGAATTAAAGAATTATGTTGATTCAGCGGCTTCCAGAAAATATTTTGCAGCGGCCAAAACGATTATTACTACCTTAACTTCTAAGGAATATATAGCCGAAGAAGGAACTAATGGAGGCTTTTTGTTGAAACATGGAGTAGGACATATTCCCGAAAAATCAGAAATAGATGTCCCTTTAACGTATGGGGATTATTATTTAGTGGAAGCAATGCTGAGATATAAAAAACAAATAAAATAGAGTAAAAAATAGATAGGAATTCTATTTTATAATCCTCTGTATGGAAATTAGTTTTATGAAAAAAAAATATTCATTTATATTGTTACTTCTGATGTGCGTACCAGTATTGGCGCAACAGCAGCAGGAATCGGTTTTGAATTCGACGGATAATATTTTTACAATTGTAAACCCGGATTATAAATTAAGTCCTTATACCGGAATGACCAAGCAACACTGGAAAGATGCAGCGCTTTATTTATTGAAAGGCGCCTTTGGTTACATCCATAATCTGGATGATCCAATGAAGTTTCCTAAACAACCAGGAATAAGTTACCCAAAGGACGAAGGAAAAGTTCCAACGGAAAAATTAGAAGGACTGTGTAGAACGTTGTTTGTGGCGGCTCCATTGTTAAAGGATAAACCGAACTTAGTCATTAATAATATAAAAGTTGCGGATTATTACAGATATCAAATCGGGAAGTTAATAGACCCAAGTAGTCCGTCTTACATTGTTTCTCGTTCAAAAAATGGCGGACCAAACCAAAATTTAGTAGAATTTGGAGCCCTGTCCGTGTCCATGCTTATTGCTCCAGAAATATTGTGGGATCCACTGCCCCAGGTTCAAAAAGATGCCTTAGCCAAAACGATGATTAGTTATGCCGATGGTCCAACGGTACCTTCGAACTGGAAGTTTTTTAATATTTTCGTATTGAGTTTTTTCAAAGACAAAGGCTATCCTGTTAATGAGAAATTGCTGGTGGACTATCTGCAAAAATCATTGGATCATTACAGAGGTGGAGGTTGGTATAATGACAATCCCGCTTTTGACTATTACAGCATGTGGGCTTTCCAGATGTATGGTATGGTTTGGTCTGAATATATTGGAAAAAAATACTACCCAGAGTTTGCGGTTAAGTTCGAAACTAATTTTAAAGATCTAAAAGATAATTATCCGTATATGTTTAGCCGAAACGGAGAGATGATCATGTGGGGGCGCAGCATCAGTTATCGAATTGGTTCTATTATCCCTTTTCCACTGATGGGGTATGAACAGGATAAAGATATTAATTTTGGTTGGATGAGAAGAATTTCTTCGGGAGTAATGAAACAATTTTTGGAGCATCCTGATTTTATGAAAGACAATGTTCCTACTTTAGGATTTTACGGTGCTTTCGAACCTGCCGTGCAAGGATATAGCTGTCGTGGAAGCGTGTATTGGATGGGAAAAGCATTCTTGGGATTGATGGTTCCGGATAATAATCCGTTTTGGACAGCAAAAGAAAACGAGGGAGCTTGGGATAAAGAATTTGCAAAAGATACGGTTTACCATAAATTCCAGAAATCTTCCGAAATTTTAATTACAGATTATCCTAATATTGGCGCAGCCGAGTTGAGAGCTTGGTGTAATGTTCCAGTAATTAATGCTAACGAAAAATTTCGAGGAAGTGAAAATTACAACCGATTATCCTACAACAGCGCCTTCCCTTGGCAAGCTGATGGCGTTAATGGGGAAGTAGCGATGAACTATGTTTTTAAAAATAAAAAACAGGAATGGGAGCCGTTTCGATTGTACACGTTTAAGAAGTTTGAGGATGGAATTTATTATCGGGATGTGGTTTTGGAGACCAATAGCAATATCAAATTTAATTTAGCCGATATTCCTTTAGCAAATGGTATTTTGAGAGTGGATAAAAACAGCAGCACTGATGCAATTGCTATGCGATTAGGTCATTATGCTTTGCCAAAATTGGATGGGAAAATTAAAACGACTATTGCTAAAGTGAAAGGATATCAGGCAACTATTATTGATAATGGAAAATACCAATTGGCAATGATTCCGCTTTTAGGTTGGGATAAAACAGAAGTGGTTGCGGCTAAAGGTTTAAATCCTTCCAGTGATGAAAGTGCAGTAATAGACGTTAGTGTTAATTTTACGCCTCAAAAAGATACCTCTGCTATTTATGCCACTTTAATGTTATGGAAAAAGTCAGGAGAAAAATGGAGCGATAAGGAGTTGTTGCCTGTGAACAAAATTAAGTATTCTGAAAAAGAAAATACAGTACGAATCACGATGGTAAATGGCGAAAAAAAGATTGTGAAATATAATTAATCACTGTTCTATTACTAATAGAATTTTAGTGTAAATCGAGAAGCTTACTATTTAACTGCAATATATTAGAAATAATAAAATCCCATTTGGCCAAAAGCTAAAGGGATTTTTGTGTTTTATTTAAAGTTGACTTTTATCCGTGATATACTCGGGAGGCGATTATTTTTTCCTCTTTAATGTCTAATACTTCAGCAACAAGCATATCTTCTTCACCGTTCACGGTTCTCGTGTATTCCATAAAAACACGGTCACCGTTTGCGGTAAGTGATTTAACTTTATAGTTCAAACTTGGTAAACGCTCAAAAGCATCTTGCCACCATTCGCGCAAAGCTTCTTTACCAGTAACAAAACCATTAGTGTCGGGTTTGTACATTTTTAGTTTTGGACTAAAATGCACCGCATCTTCATCATACAAAGACAACAGTTTTTCTAACTCTTTATTATTAAAAGTTTCAAACCATTTAAAAGCGATTAATTGTAGTTTTTCGGGTGTCATACTATTTTAGGATTGAATTTTTAATTAAAAAAATCCCATTTCGCTTTATGCGAAAGGGATTTCATTTTTATAATTTCAAAGAAATATTAAACGTTCTTCAAATTGATGATTTCTTGTTCGGTAAGCAATCTCCAGTTTCCTCTTGGCAAATTCTTTTTGGTCAAACCTGCAAAAGAAACTCTGTCAATACGCAATACATCATAACTGAAATGTTCAAAAATATTACGAACTACCTTTACGTTAGACGATCTTAATTGCAATCCAATTTCACTTTTCGCTTCACCATCAATATAACTTACATCTTCCACAAAAACGCGGTGTCCGTCAAGAGTCAAACCTTTGTTTATTTTTTCTAAATCTTCATATTTCAAGTTTTTATCAAGTGAAACTTGGTATATTTTAGATGATTTTTGACTTGGTAACGTAAACTTACGAATCATATCGGTATCGTTTGTAAACAATAACAATCCAGTTGTATTTTTATCCATTCTTCCAACAGCGCCAATTTTTGCAGTTGTAGAACCTTTTACCAATTCCAATACATTACGATACTCTTGACCTTCGTCCATAGCCGTCGTAAAGTTTTTGGGTTTATTTAGTAAGATGTACACTTTTTTCTCTGGTGTCAAAGTTGAACCGTCAAAATTCACAACATCTCCAGGTTTTACCATGTATCCCATTTCGGTAACAGGAATTCCATTTACTTTCACCGTTCCGGATTGAATATAAATATCCGCATCACGACGCGAGCACGCGCCAGAATTAGCGATGTATTTATTCAAACGAATTTCGTCTTTTACTTTGGGTCTCTTTGGTGCTTGATTTGGTTTTTTCTCTACTTTATCAGTAGCGATATCGGCAACTTTAGTAACTACTTTAACTTTTTTCGGCCCTTGAGCGCGCTTCTGCATGGCAGGTTTTGGCTTATTCGAACTGGGTCTTGAGCTATTTGCTCTTGGACCACTTTTCTTATTATTGCCTTCCTTGTTATTCATAATATTCCAATAATTTGTGCAAAGATACTATTTATATAGTTGACAATCAATAAGAGCCAATTATAAAAACGCTAACTATCTAGTTAATAAGCTGATTAATACGTTTTAGTTTCATTTTTTGGAGCTATTTCCCGCTTTCCACTCTATCTTTTTCTTTTTAAAGAAAAAAGAAAAAGGATGCCGTTGTAATCGGGGCTAGCCTAATGGAGAAATTTGGGCGCTTTTGAGGAAATGTTTTGACCTTTTTATAATTCTGACAAAAGAATAATCTAAATCATCATCAACAATTTTTTTCCGTGCCATAAAACACTAGGATTGATAAGCACAATACAAAATACTCCAGCCACAATAAGGAATTTCAGGACATTATGGAGTAATAGAAATTGTGATTTAGTGTTTGATTTCCATAAGTAAGCCAAGAAAAAAATCAACACAATGAGACAGGAATAGAAGTAGATATCCATATAACCTACATCGTAAATTTCGATTAAAAGATAAACTGGAATTACAGCCAGAATGGTTAAAATAGTAATCGTTTTTTTTGATATTTCTTCCCCATAAACAATCGGAATTGTTTTGTAATCATTGGCTAAATCGCCTCTTAGGTTTTCTAAATCCTTAACCATTTCCCGAATAAGAATTAGTAGGAACAAAAAGGCGGCATGCGCAAATATTACGGCTAGCTGTCTTTCATAATTTTCGATTTCTTCAAATGGAATCTGAATGTAAAAATACAATAGTATGGCAAAAAAAGGCAAAACAGCCAATAGAGAAGCTGTCAAGTTTCCTATTATCGGATATTTTTTTATTTTATGGGAATAAAACCAGATGGAAAATATATATGCCGAAAAGAATAAAAACACGCGCCAGGAAACGAATAAAGCCATTAAAGCGACAATGAAATTCAGGGCAAAATACACGCTTAATTTCGTTTTTTGACTTACTAATCGATCCAACATGGATTTATTTGGTCGATTGATTAAATCTTTTTGGCTGTCATAAAAATTATTGATGATGTAACCCGAAGCAATAGCAAGCGAAGAAGCTATAACAAGTATAAATAAATTAAAATCCAGCAGAATATCCAATGCTCTTTTTTCGGGAGCAAGGATAAATATCGCCGAAAGGTATTGTGCCAAAATAATTATGGGAATGTTATACCCTCTAACTACAGAGAACAAACTTGCAATTTTCATTATAAGAAGCTTGTGCTGTCTGCTTAACATTTTTTAGTAGTAGTTTTTTGTCAAGTTTTACAAAGTTGTAATTATAGTAAACTTGCTTATTTGTTTTCAAATTTAAGATTTTGTTTTTAAAATTAACTTGATTTTTTCACAAAAAAACACATGTGAATTCTTCTAAGATAAAATCGCTAAAAAATTTGCTAAATATTAAGAGTATTTATGATTTGCAATGGATAGGAATTCTGATTTCATCGGATTCAAAATATTGATTAGGCTGTTTTTGAAGATGAGTCAGGATAAATCATTTTGCTAAATTCTTTAACGGGTAAAGGTTTGCTTAAAAGATGTTTTACATATTTATTGCTTTTTGCTCGTGTAATATCATTAGGGTCTAATGTAGATGAAAGCATGAAAATTTGAATTCCTTTTTTCAATTCTTCGGGTAGTATTTCATATTCCGTAAGGAACTCAAATCCATCCATTTCAGGCATTTTGATATCCAATAAAATAATTAGAGATTCTTCAAAATTCCTTTTGTAATTGTTAAGCCATTCAATTCCTTGTTTGCCATTATTAGCAGTACATATTTCAGTTATACAGAGTGTTTTTTTTAGTAATTGTTTGGTGATAATTTGATCAATTATATTGTCGTCAATTATCAAAATGTTATAATTAGGCTTCATATTCTTTTGGTATAGTTACTATAAATGTACTTCCAATATTCATTACCGAATCGGCGGTTATATATCCATTAAGATTTTCAACAGCTTCTTTTACCAAATAAAGACCTAATCCAGAACCTTTATTGTTGTTGTTAGTTACAAAAAACATTTCAAAAATTTTGACCTGATATTCGGTATTAATTCCGATGCCATTATCTTCAATTTCTATTTTGTAAAATTCTCCCATGGTATATGTTTTAATTGAAATATACCTTTTTTCTTTTTTTTCGTCAGAATATTTAATGGCATTTGACAATAAATTATTTAGAATGATTTTTAATCTCAAACCATCACTATACAATTCATCAACTGATAATTCTTTTTTGAAGGCAATTCCATCCGTGCCCTTAATGTATTGATGTTGAGTGATGATCTCATTTATGATTTTATTTAAACTGACGAGACCAATGGCTACTTTTTTTCTTTTATTCCTGGAATAATCTATTATTTCTTTTATAAATTCATCTTGCTTATCAAGGCTTTCATGCATTAGGTCTAAATAATACCTAATTTGATCTAAATCATCCTCCAGTCTTACGATTTCTATTAATCCTTTTAGTGACAATATAGGAGAGCGTAGATCATGTGAAGCGCTATACACAAATTTGTCAAGTTCGGTATTGGCAATGATTAAATTTTTGTTTTTATCGTCTGTTTCATCTTTCGAGCGTCTTAGTCTGTTAATCATTACGGAGAAGTAAATACTTACGCTGCCAATGATCATCAAAGTAAAAAAAATATTGGTTAAAAGAAGATAGGTTTTAATCAAACGGGTGCCCTCCCCAAGTGCATCAGAGAAATTACGTTCGTTTTTTGTTAATTTATCAGTAGTGATATTTATCTGTAGAAGAATTTTTTGTCTGTCTTCCGGTTTTAAATTATTTGAATTTATTTTTCTAAAGGTTTCATTCCCAATAGATTTTAATTGAGTAACTTTATAGTCTGCCTTTTCCCATTCATTAATAGCCTTTGCTAAAAAAGGAACGGAATGAAAATGTATAAAAAGCCAAACCATATCATCCAGATCTTTCTCATTATTTCTACCAGCTCTAAATCCATTTTTGATGTTCTCAGTAGTGTCATCATTTGTCAAGCCGATTCGAGCAATTTTATCTCCTATAGGAACACTTAATTCTTCATTGAATAATTTCCACTGAATGGGGTCTTTAGTAAAAAGATAGGTGATCAGGTGACGGGTTGCGTCTTTTTGTCCTTTAGAATAATGGGATTCTCCATTTACATACGCTCTGGATGCAGATAAAATTTTAATAGTTAGATAGTTGATGACTATCAACGAAGAACAAGACAAAATCACTATAATCAGCGGAATGAATATATTGCGAAGCTTAAAATTTCCAATAATTTTACTTTCAGACATATTGTTTTTTTTGTAAATAGAAGTGCAAGAAAAATCAGATGTTTAAAGATAAGATGTTTTAATTAAAAATGTAGGAGTTTTTTTTAATTTTATTTAATAATAAATTTTATTAATAATGATATAAACCATTGCTTTTAAGTAGTTGTCAAGAAAGTATAATTTCTATGAATTTTATTGTTATCGAAACGGTTAAACACTTTTTGTCTTCATGATATATACCCAAAAAAATAAATTAGGGGTATTCCATAAGAAATCAAATTGTTTCGAAATAATAATTGTGGTCTAAACTTCTAAAGAGAACAAACTTGTAATTTTCATTATAAGAAGCTTGTGCTGTTTGCTTAACATTATAGAAATTTAATTTTTTTTTTTTAAAATTGATAAACTACTTCTAGTTTATAATCTTTCAACGAGATTTTGGCTTTTTCTAAATTTTCAGTAAAACCTAATATATAGCCACCACCGCCAGAACCACATAATTTCAAGTAATAGTCATTGCTGTCAATTCCTTGTTGCCAGATTCCGTGAAACTGTTCCGGAATCATTGGTTTGAAGTTGTTCAAAACTACTTTTGATAATTTTTTGGTGTTCATGAACAATGATTTCATGTCGCCGCCAAGAAAATTTTCTACACAGGCATCCGTATGTTTTACAAATTGATTTTTCAACATAGCACGAAATCCTTTGTCTTTTAGGTTTTCCATGAAAATATTCACCATTGGAGCCGTTTCACCAATAATTCCTGAATCTAGCAAGAATACGGCACCTTTCCCATGAAAACTTTGTGTTGGAATTCCGGTAGCTTCAATATTGTCTTTAGAATTGATAAGAATTGGAATGCTCAAATAACTGTTTAAAGGGTCTAAACCAGAACTTTTTCCGTGGAAAAAACTCTCCATTTGAGAAAATATATTTTTTAACTGCAATAATTTTTCACGAGTCAAATTCTCCAGAACCGTAATTTTATTTTGAGCATATTTATCGTAAATAGCAGCTACAAGTGCGCCACTACTTCCTACGCCATAACCCTGAGGAATGCTGGAATCAAAATACATTCCAGTTTCAACATCATTTTTTAACGTAGCTAAATCAAAAGTTACTAAGTTGGGTTGCTCGTTTTGTAACGTTTCCAGATAAGTAACAAACCGTCTTAAATTTCCATTTGATTTTATCGCTTCGTCAGATGGGTTCTCCTCTCTTTTAAGCGCACCGTTATAAAAATTATAAGGAATTGACAATCCTTTTGAGTCACGAATAATTCCGTATTCTCCAAAAAGTAATATTTTTGAGTAAAATAAAGGTCCTTTCATATTAGATTGTAAATTAGCAATTTGGGGTTGATAATTAGGTGTTTTATTGGGTAATTTTATAAATCGACTTGATCTCCACGATTTGCTTCTTGAATTCCAAGATCAATTTCTTCTTGTTCTTCAGGAGATAACTCTTTCCAAACATCTTTTTTTTCTGATTTGAAAATGTTTTTTACAGCTTCGATTATGTCCTTGTCATTCGTTTCTAATAACAATTTTATCAATTCTAATTTCTCTGATTGAATGTCCATAATTTCAGCGCTTTAAAACTTAAAGGTAGGGAAAAAACAAACTAATTCAACAAAGCTCCATTTCCAATTTCGTCACAAAGGTACTGACCATTTTGGCAATAGCCAACTAATTCGTCCTTAATAAATTGTAACACTTTCTCTTTAGTGTTATTTGGATATAAAACATGCACGTTTGCTCCGGCATCCAGAGTAAAACAAACCGGAATTTTGGTTTCATTTCTAAATTTCCAAATCGCATTTATGATCTCCAAAGTATTAGGTTTCATTAATATAAAATAAGGCATCGATGTCATCATCATGGCGTGTAAAGTCAAGGCTTCACTTTCTACAATTTTGATAAATTCTTCCAGATTCCCACTTTCAAAAATGGTGATTAATTGATCTAAATTTCCGTGTGCTTGTGCAAATCGCCTTTCGGCAAAAGGATGGTTGTACATCAAATCGTGTCCAACGGTGCTGGAAACTTGTTTTTCACCTTTGTCAACTAACAATATCGTATCTTGAAAATTCTTAAAATTTGCATGAATAGCATTTGGGAATTCAACACCAAATAAATCAGAACTTCCTGGAATATTCGCATGATTTCCCCAAACGACAACACTTCCTTTTACGCTTCTGCAAGCACTGCCGGAACCTAAACGCGCTAATAAAGACGCTTTTTGATAGAAATATGCTGAAGTCATTTCAGGATTCAATACTTTTTCTAAACTCATTAAGTTCATCGCCAATGCCGCCATTCCAGATGCGGATGAAGCAATTCCCGAACTGTGCGGAAACGTATTCTCCGTATCAATCGTAAAATGGTAGTCCTTCAAAAAGGGTAAATAGATTTCAATTCGCTCCAAGAATTTTTGGATTTTTGGTTTGAAATCTTCTTTTGGTTTTCCTTCAAAAAGCAAATCAAAGGAAAATGTACCGTCATTTTGCTTTTTGGCGAAAGCCAATTTGGTGATGGTTTTGCAATTATTCAACGTAAAACTAACCGAAGGATTGGCTGGAATCTGATTGTCTTTTTTACCCCAATATTTTACAAGGGCAATATTACTGGGTGCGCTCCATTGGAAATTTCCCTTTTCGATGGAATGCGTATATTTTGATGGAATAAAATCGTTTGCTGAAATCATGAATTTAAAAATTTACGCAAAGATACTTTTTTTGGTTTATTTGTTAATTTGTTTATCTGGTTAATCGTTAGAAAGATTTAAGTAAATTTGGCTCACATTAGAAAAACATAAAAATGAATAAGATTACCCGAATATTAGCTGTTGTTGTTACTTGTCTTGCGATTGGCTATTTCTCCGGAATGGTGACACGTTCTGCAATAACAACATGGTATCCTACTTTGGTCAAGCCAAGTTTTAATCCGCCCAATTGGGTTTTTGCGCCCGTTTGGAGCATGTTGTATATTATGATGGGCGTTGCGGCAGGTTTGGTTTGGAACCGAATTGATTTTGAAAAAGAAGCGGTTAAAAAAGCCTTAGTTTTCTTTGCGATTCAATTAGCCTTAAATGCGTTATGGTCGTATTTATTCTTTGGATTGCACAACCCAATGCTTGCGGGTTTAGAAATTATTGTTTTGTGGCTGATGATTTATGAAACCTATATTCAGTTTGCCAAAATCAATAAAATTGCAGGTTATTTGTTACTTCCCTATTTGGCTTGGGTAAGTTTTGCAGCCGTTTTAAATGGAAGTATTTGGTGGTTGAATAAATAGTTTTTAACCTTTTCAGGATTTCAAATCCTGAAAAGGTTAGTTTTCTAAACCGCACTCGCCACAATAAACCCGCTGGTCCATGCATTTTGGAAATTGAATCCACCGGTAATCGCATCAATATTCACAATTTCCCCAGCAAAATAGAGGTTTTCGTGTAATTTGCTTTCCATGGTTTTGAAGTTGATTTCTTTTAAATCGATTCCACCTGCAGTCACGAATTCTTCTTTGAAGGTGCTTTTTCCATTCACTTGAAAAGTGCCATTCGTCAATTGATTCGCAAGATTTTGCAATTGAATTTTTGATAAATCAGCCCATTTAGTTTCTGATTCAATTCCTGAAGCGAGTACTAAACTTTCCCATAATCGATTGGTTAATTCGAATGGTGATTTTTTAGAAACCGATTTCTTCGCGTGTTCTTGTTTTAATTCTTTTAATTTTTTCTCTACATCTTCTTTGTCAGCATCATTCAACCAATTCACGAAAATAGTGAACTGATAATTTTTGTCATGTAAGATTCGGGCACCCCAAGCGGATAATTTCAAAATCGCCGGACCGCTCATTCCCCAATGCGTAATTAGCAAAGGTCCTGTTGAGGTGAGTTTGGTGTCTTTCACTTTTACGGTTACTTGTGCCGCTACGCCGGGTAATTCTTTTATTCTGGAATCTTTGATGTTAAAAGTGAATAGGGAAGGAACCGGACTGACAACTGCATGTCCAAAAGTCTGCAGCATTTCCCAAACTTTAGGATTACTGCCTGTGGCCAGAATTAGTTTTTCGGCTAGATAATTTTCACTTTGGGTTTCTACTTTCCATAAAGTATCTTTTTTGAAAATGGATTGTACGCTTTGTCCTGTAAGTACGGCTATTCCCAGTTTTTGGGTGGCTTTCAGGAAACAATCGATTATGGTTTGTGATGAATTAGAAACCGGAAACATACGTCCGTCTGCTTCAATTTTTAGTTCCACGCCATGTTTTTCGAACCATTCAATCGTATCGCCAGAGCAAAACTGATGAAAAGGACCTCGTAATTCTTTTTCGCCACGCGGGTAAAACTTCACCAATTCATTAGGCTCAAAACAAGCGTGAGTGACGTTGCATCTTCCACCGCCGGAAATGCGAACTTTATTCAGTACTTCGGTACCACGTTCCAGAATGGCTACTTTTAACTTCGGATTTTTTTCTACGATATTAATTGCTGTAAAAAACCCTGCTGCGCCACCGCCTACTATTATTATGTCGAAATTTTGATTCATATTCTATTTGGGAAATCAGTGATGATTCCGTTTACGTTGAATGCTTTTATTTTTTGTATGTCTTCTATTTCATTGATGGTCCAAGGGAAAACCTGCAATCCTTTTTCTTGCATTTGCGCCGTGTTTTCCTTTGTCAATAAATGAAAATGAGGATGAATGGATTTTGCCTGAATAAATTTGGCGAAAGCCTGAGCTAAATCGAGATTAGTTTCTGTTAAAACGCCAATTGGTATTTTATCATTCAAAAACGCCACTTGCTGCAAAGCATTCCAATCAAAACTGGAAACTAAAAAGCGGTCGTATTTCCACTGTTTTTTAACAACATATTTTTCGATGAGCGAAACGACTTTTTCTGCGGTTTCATAACTTTTTAATTCGATATTGATAAAACAGTTTTGGTTTACCAAATCAAATACTTCCTTGAGCGTTGGAATTTGCTGCGCCAGTTCGGCTAAAAGCCTCGGGTCGTGTTTGTCATCAATTCGAAAAGCCTTCAATTCGCGTAAAGATAGTTTATTTACAAAACCTTTTCCATTAGTCGTTCTGTCAATTGTTTCATCATGGATAACCATTAATTCATCATCCACACTAAGATGTACATCGAGTTCAATTCCATCTACTTGCATGTCTAATGCTTTTTGGAAAGAAACTAATGTATTCTCCGGTTCATAACCTTTGACGCCACGATGACCAATCTTTTTCATGGAGTATTTTTTCATTACAAAAAAAGAACAATTTTTTAAGTTAAAGCTTCAAAACGTTTATTTTTTTTATAAAAAAAGCAATGGTTTAATGAAAGAAAAATAAGATATTTACATAAAAATTTAAAAAATAAGGATTTTAAACCAACTTAAAAACAACCATTTATGAAAAATAGTATTTTATCAATTCTTTTTACAGGATTGTTTATAGGGACAAGTTTTGCACAAATCCCAAAATTAGTTACCTCAGTTGAAGGAATTAAAGAATATAATTTGCCAAATGGGCTTAGAATTCTTTTGATTCCGGATGCAGCACAATCTAATGTAGTGGTGAATATTGTATATAATGTAGGTTCAAGACACGAAGGGTATGGCGAAACCGGAATGGCTCATTTATTGGAACATATGTTGTTTAAACGTTCGTCAAAATTCAGTGAAATAAAAAAAGCGATTGCCGATAAAGGTGCAATTGCCAATGGGACTACGTGGAGTGATAGAACAAATTATTATGAAATTCTGCCTGCTACAGACGATAACTTAAATTGGGCTTTAGAAATGGAAGCGGATAGAATGGTAACATCGTCTATTTTGCAATCGGATTTAGATACTGAATTTTCGGTGGTTAGAAATGAGTTTGAAATAGGGGAGAATTCTCCATCGGGGGTCCTGGAGGAAAGGATTGTTTCCTCGGCTTTTTTATGGCATAATTACGGGAATTCTACTATAGGGAGCAAAGAAGATATCGAAAGAGTTAAGGCAGCTTCTCTTAAAAATTTCTACAAAAAATACTATCAGCCCAATAATGCGACACTAATCGTAGGGGGGAAATTTGATGAAAAAAAAACATTGGATTTAATTTCAAAATATTTTGCGATTATCCCGAAATCAAAACAAATTATTGAACCCACTTATACTGTTGAACCAGCCCAAGATGGGGAACGTTTTGTGGAGTTAAAAAGAAACGGCGACATTCAGTATGTAGCAATGGCGTATCATACACCCAGTTTTTCGGACAGAGAATATGCGGCAAATAATGCTTTGATTGCTATACTTTCCAATAATCCGTCGGGTGCTTTGTATAAAGCTTTGATTGAAACGAAACTTGCAACTAGTGTTTACGGTTATACCAGAACGTTAAGAGATCCCGGTTTTAGCTATTTTCAATGTGAAATCCCGAAAGACAAGGATTTGACAATGGCTCAAAATGCTTTTCTTCAAACCATGAATGCCGTTCCAAAAATGATATTTACGGAAGAGGATTTAAAAAGAGCCAAAAATGAATTGTTGAAACAATTTGAAAACACGTATAATAAAACAATCAATTTAAGTATTGCATTGACAGAGCATATTGGTGCAGGAGATTGGCGTTTATTTTTTATGGATAGAGATAATGTTGAAAAATTGACCCTTGCAGATATTCAAAATGTTGCCAAAAAATACTATTTGCAAAGCAACAGAACTTGGGGAAGATTCCTTCCTGAAAACAATACAGAACGTGTAAAAGTAAGTGATACTCCGGATATTTCAGCCCTGACAAACGGATACAAAGGGAAAGCTTTAGAGGTGAATAATGCGACTTTTGAAACTTCTGTTGCCAATATTTTGAAAACAACAGAAATAGGGAAATTAGCTTCAGGGGGAAAATACGCATTGCTTGAAAAACCTTCAAAAGGAAATAAAATTGAAGCTCGAATTATGCTTCGAATGGGAAATGAGAAAGCACTTGAAGGAAAAGATCTAATAGCGAACTTAACTGCCAAAATGCTTAAATTAGGTACTAAGACAAGGAGTAAAACAGTCATTAATGACCAATTAGATCAATATAAAATCAATTTGAGTGTACAAGCAACTGTAGATAGAATGTATTTGAGAATGAGTACGGACAAAGAGAATTTAAATAAGGCTTTAGTTCTCGTTGATGATATTTTAAGGAATCCATTATTTGATGCTTCTGAATTTGAAAAAATGAAATTAGAAACTAAAAGTGAGTTGGAATCCTCCAAGAATGAACCACAATCGCTAGCCAGTGAGGCTGTTGAGAAAGAAACTGCATTGTATCCAAAATCGCATCCCTATTATTCAAAAACAGTTGATGAAGAATTAGCTGAATTAAGTAAAATTACACTGGATGACGTGAAAAAGTATTACGAAGATTTCTACAACGGAAATAATAGTATCACTTCATTTGTAGGTGGAATCGATAAAAAAAGTATCAAGGAATTTATGACTAAAACTTTGGATAACTGGAACTCAAAGGAGCTTTATTCAAGAATTGCAACGCAATATTTTGATGTAAAATCGGTGTATAAAACAATTCAGGTCAATGACAAAACCAATGCTGCAGTTATTGGGAAAATTAATTTGAATATTGGTATGAACGAACCGGATTATCCCGCTGTTGATATGGCAAATGAACTGCTTGGAGGCGGTTTCCTTTCTTCCAGAATACCGCAAAGGTTGCGTGAAGCAGAGGGGATGAGTTATGGTGCGGGTTCTTTTGTTTCAGGAAGTGGTATTGACAAGACGGGCAGCTGGGGCGTTTACGCTTTCTTCAATCCGTTGTTTAAAGATAAATTAGACAATGCTTTGAAAGACGAAATTCAGAAAGCATTGGATATGGGTTTTACAAAAGTAGAATTTGATGCTTCATTAAAATCTTGGTTGCAACAACGACAAACAATGCTTGGAACCGATGAGTTTTTAGTTAGGCAATTAAGAGAATATTTAGATCAAAATAAAACGTTTACGGATTATTCGGACTATGAAAATAAAGTAAAAGCGTTGGATGTAGATAAAGTAAATGCAGCTTTGAAAAAATATTTCGATATGAAAAAGTTAGTATTAATTTATGCTGGAGATTTCACCAAAAAATAAGGTCTATTTTCATAAAAAAAGAGGTTGTCTAAGTTTAGACTGCACCCAAAATTTTAGACAAATTTATAATTAATTTTGATAATAATGAGCTCGATATTGTGTCGGGCTCATTCCGTTTAAATTCAGTTTTATTCTTTCATTATTGTAATA
>NZ_JBLVPI010000027.1:0-21730 GCF_048284325.1 Flavobacterium esculini
GGTAAGGCCTGCATATACTTTTGGAGAGGCTTGAGCCAAGAATCCTGCGCCATTGAAGTTCACCATATAAGGGCCGGTTCCACCGCTGAATGTCACCGTTACGGAACCATCGGTTCCTCCGTTACATTTCACGTCGGCATGGGCATCAGTGGCTACAATAAGAGTCGGTTGGGTGAGTGTAACCGTACCTTTCAAGATACAGTTATTCGCATCTTTTACCGCCCATAGATAACTTCCGGTGGTAAGTCCACTAAATACATTGGATGATTGGTAAGTTAATCCGTCATTTTTTGAATACGTCAGCGTGCCTGTTCCCCCTGAAGCTGTGATAGTGATAGAACCATCGGTTCCGCCATTACATTTGGGATTTACTAGAGCCGTTGATGATACCACTATAGGTGGTGGTTCAGCCAGAACTACAGAACCGGTTGATATACACCCTTTAGAATTTTTTACTTCCCAATGATAAGTACCTGCTTTAACATTACTAAGATCCTCCGTGATTGCTGTAAAATTATTTGGACCTGTCCATGAATAAGTATAAGGAGCAAGACCTCCCGTTACAGTAAGATTTATTGAACCAAATCCTCCATTGCAAGCTGGACTAGTAGCAACTGCCACTGCTTTTGGATTTGAGTCAACTGTAAATTGGATAGGAGCTCCTGGAAAATCTTTCAATTCGGATTGTTGTGAATTTCCAGAAGATCTCGTTCTAATAAATAATGTGCTGAGTGAAAAGCAAGGATCTTTTGCAGCGGTGAACACTTGACTGAGATTGATAGCACCCTCAGCCCATTGATTCACGCCATAATCACCTCCAACACCGGTACCATTGGGATCGCTACCATATACATCAAAGGGTACATGGGTAGGTGAGGTATTATTAGTAATGAAAATTCTGCCAAGAAACTCTGAGTTGGGATGAATTACATATTCATAACCACCTCCTGCTATAGCTGTCCATACTCGAATTACTGCATTTGCATCACCCCCTCCATTGGTAAACTCGATAGTGATCAGGATGTCTCCGACTGTACGACCACCATCAGTACCTAAAGAAGTAAAGCTTCCGCTACCTCCAGTGATATTTCCAGTAGCGTCAGTCGTTGCACCAGTTATAGTCAATGATTTCTGTAAAAATTCGAAATCAATATAACTACTACCAGTAGTAACCTGACGATCACCGGCAAATAAACACCATAAATCCGTTGCTAATCCTCCCAAAGCCGGATCACCATAACTAAAATGAGCACCCGCATTTTCGATTTCATTTTTGTTGGGTGAATTCCCTGGACCCCAAGTATAAGTATTAGGATTGTCATTAATTTTATTGGATTGAGTAAAAATACTTAAATCGTTTATATACCTATCCTGCAGAAAAAAAGTTTGGCCCGGATAAAGTAGCTCCCCTGTGAATGGGTTAATCACACCGTGACCGTCAACGCCAGGGTGCTGCGAGTCAAACAAGTCACCTACATTTTCATATCCGGCAGGTGAATGAGCATAAGCATCGCCATCAACTCCAGAACCGCTTTTAGGCGATATTACAGGTACAATGCCTTTAATAGACCCCTGTGCGTTAGTATTACTTGTCATTAAAATTGTCACCAATAAAAGTGACACAGTATGCCATTGATGCCAATAATGACAACATAATCTCGACAGGTAATCTTTAGAATTTCTCTTATTAAATTTTATTAAATTTAATTTAGAAATAGTGTTTTTCGTTAAAAAGCAACATATTATTTTGTTGTATAAGAAATCGAAAAACTTGAAAAATGTATTCTTTTTCATAATAATAGTATTTTAACACCATACATTTTATTTAATAGGAAGTTTACAGATTGAGGGTAAATACACATCTTCAGATAAAATCATGAAGTCAACCATCATCAAAAGAATATTTTTATCAGGACAATAAAAATATCTTTATCAGTTACCAAAATCGATTTGTAAAAATTTATTAGATTAATTTCAAAACGATTAAATTAATATAGGTAAAAAGGTTATTACTGGAAGGTTACACATTGGGGAAATGTATCTAACCGCTATTAAATCTTCTTCAATTTAAATAATTGAAGCGAACCCTCAAACTTAGGGATATAAAATGTGGGGAACCAAATCTATCTCCTAATACAAACCTAAGTCGTCTAAAAAACAACTTAATACTTTTCTTGCCAAAGTTAGGTATTACATCATAAAAGAAAAAAAGAGAGAGATGTAAACAAGACAACATTCCATTATTCTCGACAAAGAACATACTTCGCTAAGAAAAGCTTTATAGTAATGAAATATTAACAATAAATTAGTGGTTAATTATTTGATTATTAATTAATTAGTAATTTTATTACATAGATTATGTTAATGATAAAATTATGTTAATGGTAATAAATCATTATTACACTTTAATCATTTTATTGGATTTATATTGATTTTTAGATGACAAATTTTCGGAATTATTGATAATCTTAAATTATTAAAAATGATTCTTTTTTTTTTAAGTTTTCGAAATATCATAAGAATTGAAAAATAATAATTTTAACACGTTGGGTGCGGAGAGCACTTGAATGGTCGGTATTCAGAATATATTGTGTTAGTTCGGAATAAACATGTTGTGGTTCATTGTTGGATTCCATGCTTGATGTTGACAAAGGAAAAATAACAAATGAAATTTTTCATGAAGTTTCTGTGCATATTCCAATAACATTGATCATCTAATTCCAATTTATAATGACCATTGACTTCTAATGTATTTTATTACTAATAATTCAATCGCAATATTTTGATTTTCAGCGTGATAAAATTGTGTTTAAAAATGTGTTGGTTGTGATCCAATTACATTCATGCTCATTTCATAATGTTGGTTTTAAGGTTTTAAAATTATTTCTTGCAGTAACGATGTAAAATAACCGTTCTCATATCGTTTATTAAGTTGATGTTTTGATGAAATTGCTCTTCTTTGAGTTCTAATAACCTCAAGGCCTGTACATCTTTCTGATGGCTTTCAAAATCTAACAGCATTTCATTGACTTTTGTGGAGAAATTTCCTTTGAAATACTGTATTCTTAAAAATGGAATTACCGAACCAGACAAAAACTGGTGCCAGAATTTTGCTTTCCAAAGACTATAGGCTAGCCAATAAACCGTTTCGGCATCTTCTTCGTTTTGAAATAGGATGACAAAGCTATTGGTAAACGGTACTTTTGGAGGCTTGCCACTGTTCATCCCTTTGTTGAGTATGAAGATTTGGTTTGCTTTGTAAACTGCATTTTTTTGGTGCGTTTTAATGATGAAATTCGGCATGGTGTATTGATGTTAAAGATTCGACCTTAATTTTTTGAAAAGAAAAAAGAGAAAAAAAGAAAGCCGTTTTAACAGCAGAAATGACGAACGAAAATGGAGGAAGGAACGACCGACTGAAAGTGAGGAATGGATGGTATGTTTGCTGCGTTTTTTTTCTCTTTCTTTTCAGGAAATTGCACGATTGTTCTTGTGAGTTCTTTTGTGAATGTTCTTATGGAAACTGCAATTAACACCCCCAAGCACCGCAGAAAATGATGATTGTAGTGATAGCGGAAATTATTATTATTCGAGGAGTGCAGTGGCGGGGTTGCGGCAATCGAACAGCCACCTGAAGCCGAGAATTGCAGCTGGCGAGGAACGAGACGCAAAATGGAGGAGTAAGAGCGTGAAACGGCGGGGAGAAATAAAAGAGAGCCAGAGGAGTTCCTTGATTTAGGGCAAAGTGCTAACTTAGCCAACCCCGATAGCTCTGCGAAGGAGCAACCGCTGAAAAAACAAGGGGCGACAGACACGATACTGCTGGAATGCAGTGGAACGTAGCCTGCGGAGCGTAACGGAATGAAGCGGTATTGTGGATGTACTAGCCCCGCCGAACGTAGGGTAGAGAACGTGTGAAGATGAGGAACGAAGCGACGCAATAAAAATAGCTGCTTATTTTCAAGCTGCTATTTTTATTGTGCTGCGTAGTGTCTGCGGAATGGAAGGAAGAGGCTTTTGTTGCTGACGACTGACTGGAGCTGCCGAACGGAACAAAGGGAACGACCGAAGAGAGACCGCTTGATTGCCCGGATTGTTTGTAACGTAAATGTGTTTTATATTTTATCTATTCTTGATTTCAATTTTTGTATTTCCTCACTTTCTTTCTTTGGGACTATTTTTACATAACTTTCTTGAGTGATTATCCTATTGGAATGGCCTAATAATTCTGAAACGATTTCCATTGGAACAACATGATATTAAAAATAATTAGTGGCAGGAGATAAACACATCTCTTGCCACTAACAGACCTTATTTTATAAAATTAATAATGCTAGGACGAAATATCTCGTAAGTTTTTTACCTTGTCGTGATCCGCTTTTATTAATTTATATTGTGCTTCTAGCATTTCACGTTGTTCAGAAGTTAGATCTTCAATATCATCTTTTAATGCTTTTTCATAGGTATTTACAGCAACATCCTCACCATACTCGCATGAATTGAGTATTGCTTTACGATCCTTGCCGGTTAATGCGGCTTTAACATCCATCCAAACTCTAAAAAACTTACCTGTTGTTCTCGTTCCTTCAATTGGTTCTCCCCCCAATTTTTGGACTTCGCTAACTAATTCCATCTTACAATTTTGACTGGTTTTCATTAGTTGAGAGAATAAAGCTTTTAAATCGGATTCTTCAGTCTCTTCTGAAGCGGTTTCGTACCCTTCAATTCTGTCATTGTTGATTTCGATGAGTGTGTTTAATACGTCAATTGATTTTTCCTGATCCATTTTATTTGTTTTTAATTGTTTAAGAATAATTATTATTTACTAGAAAATTTTTAAATTTCAGATTCAAGTTCTATATTTTATTCAAATTGTTCCGTAGAATAATTCATCCTGTCCGGAAACCTTGCCACGTTTTTCTCACTCCGCACTGTTTGAAAAAAAAAACACCTCATTTATGGAGTTTCGACAGATTTGTGATCCATGGTGACAGCTCTTCCCCGATTGTCTATCAATTTTGTTTTTCTATTTCATTTTTTGCTATAGTAAAGGGAGTTTGTAAATCATTTGAAATATTTCTTAACTTTTAAGTTTTTGGTGCATTGTTCATATTTTTTTTAAATCGGAAATTGAAGGTCCATTTATTACTTTACCTTCATTGGTAAAACGGGAGCCGTGCAAAGGACAATCGAATGTTTTTTCGTCGGCATTCCATTGTAGTATCCCTCCTAGATGCGGGCAAACCGCCGAGAAGGCATGAAGATTATTCTGCGGGTCCCTATATGCAGCGATTTTTTTTAATCCAACTGAAATAATTCCACCGTCACCCAGTTTTAAATCGTCTATTTTTTTTATATGTTCTGGAGTAATCCAGTCTCCGAATTGGGCTACCATGTTTCCAACTTCGTGTAGGTAATCAGCGGTAGTATTTAGGGTAATGCGTGATGGGCTGTATATTTTAATCCAAGGATTTTCTTTTCCCATAATTATGTCGGAGATAATCATTCCGCCAAGTGTCCCGTGTGTCATTCCATTACCAGAATGACCTGTTATAATGTAAATGTTTTCGTCAGCTGGATTCTTGCCAATATATGCCAATGAATCAATCGGTTCCAGTACCTGACCAGACCATTTGAATTCAATAGCCTCAATAGCTGGAAAACGTTTTTTTGTCCATTTTTCCAGTTTAGCATAACGCTCTTCCTCTTTAATCCTTTCATCATCTGCCTGTCCTGTGCGATGGTCTTCACCGCCAGCAATCAGCATGTCATATTGTTCATCAAGTTCTTCTAAACGAACATAATGATAGGGCTTTACGATCCATTTTGAGTTAGCATCACCAGTGTCCCACCACAGCGCATAAGGAAGTATTCCTTTAGGGACTTTGGCTGCTATAACATAGGTACGATATGGCCATTGTTTAGTATGCATCATTACCCAGTCATTGATTGGAGCATTGGTTGCAACTACAATGTGATTTGCTTTTATTTTAAAACCGTTTGCAATAGCACCCACGGTCGTAATATTGGCTGCTTTTGTTTGTGTATAGATTTCTCCACCCAATTTTATAAAGGCGCTAGCTAATCCTTTAAGATAAAGAAGTATATGAAACTGGGCCTGATCAGCAAATTTGAGGCACCACTTTCCTTTTTCACCTACAACAGACGGAACAGAGTTTAGGAGCTCAGTACTAAGTCCGGCGCGTTTTGTAGCTTCATATTCTTTCTCTAAGGTTTCCTTCGTATCAGAAGGGTGTAAAAACAAATAGCCATCCACTCTTTTAAAATGACAATTAATTTTATGATGTTTAACCGTATTTGCTATCCATTCAACAGCAGCCATATGACTAGTGGCTGCTAATTTTGCAGTTTGTACATCGAAAGTTTTTTCCAATTCAAAATAATGATTGTCAAGTGCACAGGTAATATGAGCAGTAGTTCTTCCAGTTTCGCCGCTTCCAATATATCCGTCCTCGACTAAAATTACTTTACGTCCTTCCTTTGCAAGACAGTAAGCGGTGGTCAGCCCTGCGATACCACCTCCTATAACTAAAATATCAGTATCAGTATTGTGGGTTAATTTCTCAAAAGTAAGTGGCTTTATTGCTGATGAAAACCAATAAGAAAGATTTTCTCCCGAGGTTTTAGTGCCATTTTCTGATTCAGAAGTATTTTCCGGAGTTTTCATTTGAGACTTTTTTAGTGGTGGATTTCTCGTATGCTCATTTCAATTTCCTTTTCGTTTTTTGGGAAAATAAATTTACAAAATAAATTTAATAGAATAAACCGTTGAATGAAATAATTTTAAATAAAAAAAATAATTAAATTTTTGTTAATACATTGAAATTCAGGATATTTAAGGTGTAAAATGATCTGTATATGTGTAGGGGTAATTCATGTAGACGGAAAGCCAAAAATGATAAATAGTAAGGTTTTCGCTTTGAGTTTGCCTCTTGCGTTTTAGTTAACAACTATTTCAAATTATAATCTCATGGCTAAACCAAAGAAATTTCCGGAGCAAAGTCAAGATGCGCCCGGACTGGAGTTTAAAATGCGTCCGCAACCCGAAATTATAAATACAAATTATAAAGGAAGCGGAAAACTGGAAGGTAAAATTGCTCTGATTACAGGTGGTGACAGCGGGATAGGCAGGAGTGTTGCCGTGCATTTCGCTAGGGAAGGCGCAAACGTGATCATTATTTACTTTAAGGAGGAAGTTGATGCGTTGAAAACTAAAGAACTGGTGGAAAGTGAAAACAGAGTATGTTATCTTATTAAGGGCGATTTGAAACAGGAGAAATTCTGTAAAAGCTGTATTGATAAAAGCATTAAAAAATTTGGAAGTCTTAATATTATTGTTAATAATGCTGCTTTTCAGATATCTAAAAATAGAATTGAGGAAATTACAAAAAAGCAATTGTTTGAAACCTTTGAAACTAATATTTATTCCTTTTTCTTTATTGTAAAAGAAGCTATGCCCTATTTAAAAAAAGGGGACAGTATAATAAATACCACTTCTGTAACTGCCTATAGGGGCAGTGAACATCTTCTAGATTATTCGTGTACCAAAGGAGCAATTGTCACCTTCACACGTTCGCTGGCGACAATGCTCGCTAAAAAAGGAATACGGGTGAATGGTGTTGCTCCCGGACCAATTTGGACACCTCTAATCGTTTCCACTCATAAAAAAATTAGCGATTTTGGGCAGGATACTCCCATGGGGAGAGCTGGACAACCTTCGGAAGTGGGTCCTGCCTATGTTTTTTTGGCCAGTGCCGACAGCAGTTATATTACCGGCCAGATTATCCATATTAACGGAGGGGAGATAGTTGGCGGTTAAAATGGAATGTGACTTAGATAACTTTTTGCAAGTCATATATTAGATTTATCAATGGTAGAAATACATACTTAATTAGTACAGTTCTTACTGGAATAATTTGCAGTATAATTTCTAATAAAAAGCCTTTTTGTTTTAATTAAGTAATAATGAATAATTAAGTAATAATGAATAATTAAGTAATAATGAATAATTAAGTACTTTGTGTATATGAAATTTAATAAATAATTTAAAAAAATAAATTATGATAAAAAAAATAATTAGAATTTAAAAAGTCACTTTTAGAGTTACTATGCCCAACGTTACTGTCGTAATAATATGGGCACAAATCGACATAAAAACCCTAAAGAAATGCCAAAGAATATAATAATGGCAAAAGAACAGTTAGGGAGTATGCTGGGTACTAATTGGTGGTATTGAAGTTGAAGTATGAAAACCAGCCAATTTGCCTTATCAAGAAATGTTTTGATACCGTATGGTGTTATAAACTAAGAAAAGAATGGACTTTTAAAAAATAAATTAAAATGGGAAATTTACTCTATACAATTGCTGTAGTATTAATTATAATATGGGCAATCGGTTTTTTTGGTGGATTTGTTTCAGGTGGGTTAATACATATTTTATTGGTGATTGCTGTAATTGCAATTATCTTAAGGCTTATCCAAGGGAGACCACCTTTGTAAAATCATGTAGTAGAACAATGATTATGTTTAGTGATAATTAATTGATTTATCAATTTTTACATTGATTGCTATTTCAATAATAGTGCACAATATAAATGGTACTAATTTAACAAAGTAGTATTTTTTTGTCACTATCTTTTTGGTCACGGATGAAAAATCGCCCCATTTTTATATGGTTTCAACTTCGCTATTTCACTCTGCTAAAAAGTATTTATTTAAAAAGTATTCTCTGTTTTTTAGTCTTATTATTACTTTGAAAATGGGAAATCTTATTAATAAAATCACTAACATTTGATTTAATCGTTCTTTAAATATAAAATGCCGCTCCGTATTTAACGGTTGCGGCATTAAAAAAAATCTAAAAAAGTCTTAATGTTTTTTGCTATAACACATTATATAAATTGATTTTTTCTATTCATTTTCAAATAAAACTCCATTTGATTTTTAACACTTTTGGAATGTTTAGATCTTTTTTTGAATGCTTTTTTAACGGTCAGCCTTGCCATTAAATAACTTACTGTTGATTCTGCTCCTTGATTCAAATTGATGTAGGTGTCCTCCAGTCCATCATAGCATCCGCCGGTACACGGATTGTAAATAATTTGCTTTAAATGATTGTTCCCTAAAAACCAACTGAAAGCAATTTCCATTTTTTGTAAATAGTCCTCTTCTTTAAAGGCATCATAGAATTTGCTTAACGCCAAAATGGTATAGGCAACATCTATTGGCTGTTCGCCCCCTATTGGTGTTGAGACAGACTCTTTTTCTTTATATAACCATCCTTTATTAGAAATTACATTTATGCGATCATCTTTAAAAATTTTTGATAAAAGAAAGTCAAATGTTGATTTGGCAGTTTCTTTATATACAAGATCTCCAGTTGCCAGCCAGGCACATAATAAGGCTTCTGGCAAAATGCTGTTTCCATAAGTAAGATAGCTCTCGAACCAAGTCCATTCTTTGTCAGATTCATGTCTATACATTTGAACCAACCGGTTGGCCAGTTCTTTTATTAAAGCTAAATTTTGGTCTGATTTATTTTTTATATTGCTATAATACACGCCTTTTATTACAAATGCCATCGCTCGTGTAGAATGAATTTTATTTACATTCACCAACGCAGTATCGATTACTGCCTTGGCCCCTTTCGCTATATCTTGGGGTATCAAATCACTTATTGAGATCAAATATCCCAGTGCCCATACTGCTCTTCCATTGGAATCGGCCAGATTGGTTGTATTATTTTGTTTTGTAAAAAGGCTGTGTTCATCCACATAATTTAAAAAATAGCCTTCGGTTTGTAGACAATACTTTATAAAATCGAAATATATTTGGATGTATCCTAAATCTGTTTCGTCTTTCGTCAATTCATAATGTTGGCACATTGCAACCAAAGCTCTTGCGTTATCATCTAACGTGTAGCCAGAATTTATATCTGGTTGGTTGATATTTGAAAACTGAATCATCCCAAAAGAAGTTGTTAATTTTTTTATGTGGTTCAAATTAATTTCAGGGATCTTATAATGCAATGTTAGTGTGTTTTCTGCTACTTTTCCGAACAATAAAGCGTGAGCAATTGCAGCATTCTCCCATACAGTTGGTGCTGTTTTATGCAATCCATTGGCAGTGATTTTCTTTCTCAACTGCTCGTCTTGCAGCAAATGGTTTACTACTTTGCTAATTGCTGAACATTTCCAAAATCTACAATCATTCCAGAATCACCACACAATACTTCACAAGCATGCGGAATAGGAGTAGAGACAATAGGGCAGCCGCAACTCATAGCATAAGAAAAAGTGCCGCTGACAGCTTGGTTTGGATCTTTGGAAGTAAATAAATAAATATCAGTAAGCTGTAAATATTCCAATAGATCGGATAGGGACAAATAGCGATTTAAAAATTGTACATGATTTTGAAGTTTTAAGTCTCCAATCTTTGCTTCCAACATCAGTCGATATTTTTCTCCCTCTTCTTTTGCGACAGAGGGGTGCGTTTTTCCAATAATTAGAAAGAGTACATCATTATTTACTTTGATAATACTGGGTAATGCATCCAGCGTAGTTTCAATGCTTTTTCCAGAACCAAGTAACCCAAAAGTAGAAAGTACATTTCTACCCGTTAATTTATATTTTTCCTTCAAAAGTGCTTGATCAGAGTGAGGAACTAAATGCGTACCATGTGAAATAATGGTAATTTTTTCTGGAGCGACCCCATAATCATTTATTAGAATTTTTGCGGATGAACTGGTCATTACAATAATAGAATGAACCGATTTGGTTATTTTTTTTACATTATCTTTTAATAATTCATTAGGATTGGGCAATATGGTATGGAAAACAATGATTACCGGTTTTAGAACAGCATTTAAAAAGGCTCTAAAATCGGCCTCGTTTTTTCTAAATAAACCAAATTCATGTTGAATCAATACGAGCTGAATAGCTGTATTATCATTAATTTTGGCGGCTAAATTTTCGAAAGCATTTAAATGATCAGTATTCAGAATATATTTTATTGGTTCGGGATAAACATGTTGTTCATTTATGGATTCTAAGGGACAAATTTTTATCTTGAACGAACACTTGAATTTTTTATCCAATGCCTTAATCAAATCCTGAGAATAAGTCGCAATGCCACATTCGCGAGGAGGATAGGAAGTGATAAATAAAATTTCTGGTAAATTATCTGGATTATCAGTATTATATAAAGCATTTGGGTCAGATGAGTAACTCCTATTTTGAATTTTTACAGATACTGTATTGAATTTTTGAGGTGTGATTCTATTTCTCATATTTTTTAGTATTTAGTATTAATTCTTTCAGTATTCCGGAGAAGCTAATAAATACACAACCTCTTGGTTCATGCTCCATAATAAATGTAAATGTATCCAAATCATCCGTATCAGCTGGAAAACATAGATCATAGTTCCATCGTAGAGTTACCGTTTGTTTAACAATGGCAAAGCCCAAACATATTCTTGCTGTAATCCTTTATTTTCAGGTTATCCGTCTCTTTGCCATGTGCGGCAACCAAGGCTTCTTCCCTGCTTATGACGGTTGTTAGTGTATCCCTCCATTATTATACTTTTCTCTAAAGAAATAGCCTTATATCTTTTTGCAGCAAGAAGATTTTTCATGCATTTCGAGAATCGTTTTTGACCACGGCATAGTACTTGAGTTTAATTTATTTTTTAAAGAGACCGATGAGCCCGCCGGAGGCAAGGATATGCAGATCCATTGCTTTGAGTAGTGAAATTTTATCAGCACCTATAGGCAGATTCAATCGGGTATTGAGTGCATAAACCTTGAAATTATAATGAGATGTACCTGAAGGCGGGCAAGGTCCTAAATACTTGTTTTCACCTTTTCCGTTTTTTCCTTGGACCCCTGGAGCGCTGTTCTCTCCTATTAGGTTAATTACAGGAATATTCCACATAATCCAATGATCAAAGGTGCCAGCGGGCGCATCGGGATAATCAACGATAAGCGCCAAAGATTTTGTACCATTTGGAATGGAGCTAATGAAAAGAGCCGGATTTACATTGGCACCAACGTATGTGTATTTACCTGGAATCAGTTTATTATTTGCAAAAGCAGGGCTTTCGATTGCTAGCGGTTTATTGAGGACAATTGCCATTCATGAAAGGTTTTAGTTCTTGTTTTTATCCAAATTTCTCTTCAGTCCCCATAGCTCAGCTTGTTCTCTTTATCCTTATTGTTGGGGATGCTTTACATATAAAAGTTATTTTATTTATGATTTGTCGCCACCATTCAGTGATACCGCCCGGTTCTTATTTCGTAAAGGCTTTTAATGTTTTGCCAAATTTTTACCTTTTGATGGACTCTGCTTTGAAAAAAATTAACAAATGACACCAGATTGATGATGATATCGGCTATCTTCATGTTGAATATTCAGGGACATAATATTTATAAAAAAGATTATAGCACCTCACTAATTTCGCCATTTTTATAAAAATCACAATTCACAATAATTTTTTATTTTACAATTAAACATCTTATTATGTGTTGGTTATGAATTAATAAAAGTAATAATAAATATAATATTAAAATAATAAATTATTATAAAAGTTTATTATGAGTTAAAAATTTATTGAAGGATGAATTAAATTGATGAACTGCATTTGTTACTCAGCGATTTACCGGGGTGTAGTTGCAACTATAATATGTTCCGATTTTACTTTAAATCATTTACAATAGCATCCTCGCAGTAATATTGTTTTTCTGCTCTTGTTGTGTACTCATTTTCCTATCCAGTTTTATAAAAAAATATGGTATGTTTTAATTTAAAGAAGTAAATGAAACTATGCTTGATCAAAAAATTTACTATAACAAATGCTATCTTAGGATATAAATCCCAATAGTTAATTTTTTAGATATATAAAATCTGACATTTAGAACAAAAAAAACTTCTTCTATTCTTGATGCCCGTAACCTTTCTTATGATAGGCAGATTACATCGAAAACAATTTTTCTGTGCGTGTGAAAGCCAGTGTTTCCTGAGTTCATTTTTTTTTTTTTCCATGTTAAGAATTCAAAACTATAAATGCGGGCTTGCTCAATAATTTCATTAATTTTTGCTTCCGGGATTTGTCCAATAAGGGATTCCGGGTGGACATATACGCGGTATAATATTTCATTTTCAATTATATTTCCTACACCTGAAAAGATATGTTGTTCTAAAAGTGCATCACAGACCAGTTTATTTGGTTCTTCCCTGAGTTTTCTTTTAGCATTTTTGGGATTCCAGTTCTCATTCATAACATCTTCAGTCCAATTGTAATGTTTATTTATATCACCTTCTAAAATTTTTATGGAACAGGAGTATAAATTTAAATCACCGTTTTTGAATTTAAGATTTAATCGAACGGGTAAATCTCTTGTTTCATTTATTCGATAGGTCCCAAATAAAAGAAAATGAACACGAACAGTAAATCCTTCAAAACAAATCAGAAAATGTTTGCCCCAGCTTTTAAATGAGGTCACTCTTTGATTCTGTAGCCGGCTTTGATCAATTTTGCTGTTGCCGCTTACAGAGATAATTTTATCTCCAGCAAAATGCTGCACTTCTTCTTTTAATATAACTATACTTGGTCCTTCAGGCATCTGAATGAATGTTAAAGTGAAATTTATAAACGGTAGAATAAGTTTTTATTTAATTTATGTAATGTTTTTATTGTCAATGATATATGTCTGTAAAAAATATTCGATCAGGTCTTATGTTTATAAAAAAACAGTAGACAAATACTTTATTATTTTTTGTTAATTAACGCCCCCTCTTGGATCAGAATGAAAAGGGCCCAAAAATCAATATTAAAGAACTTAAAACAACGTAGTAGGACACAATGTAACTTTTGAAAAATTTATTTTTGTTTATTATTTAGTTTTATTTTCGTACAATCTCCACAGAACATTTTGCATGTATAGCTACCCATATTGGAATCGAACCAAGCATAAAGTCATCGACAAAAGTCTCATGACCATAAGAGGCAACGATAATTAAGTCAGTACCAAATATCTCAGCTTCTTTGAGTATTGCACTTTTTGGAGAACCTTCAATGATCTTTGTAGTTACAATTAAAGTTGTATTTTTAGAATGTAAAATTTTCACGGCATTTTCCGTCATTTTTTCTGCGGTTTTAAAAGCCTTACCATCGACTTCAGCATAATATTCACATGAAACCCCTTGAGGTTTAAGAATATTTATTGGTGAAATTTTTTCATAAACAGAAAGAACGCATACTTTAGTGTTCGATGGAAAAGATCTATTTGCAACTTCGTCAACAGCAGCTTTGCTATTAGAAGAACTGTCTATTAATAAAAGTACTTTCATTTTTTTTAATTGTTTAATTTGAAAATAATTTAAAGATTCGTTCGCTATTACATCAATTCTTTGAAACTAATTGTTGACGAAGAAAAACTATGAAAAGGGAAAACATTAGGCCTTAAAAAAGGAGGCCTTTTTAAAGGGCCTCCGATTGTAGATTTTGATTTACCATTTATCAACTCATTCTTTTCAGTATGAAATGACTATTTGAATCAGCTTTTCTTTTCAGATAGTTTTACTCAAGTGATTAATCAAAACCACACTCAAAGATATAATTTTATTTTCCCATAGTAACTGTAAATCATCGGTTTAACGAATCATTAACTCTGATTTATAGAAACCTTAAATTATAGTTGCTTTTTATTTCTGTCATTCTTTTTTCAATATTACTTTGGTTATTTTTTTCAAAAATATAGTAATGTTTAAAATAGAAAACAATTCCTGAAGGATATAAAAAATTGGTTCGTGCTGAAAAGAGTTTTAAAAATAGAATTATCTTTTTTTATTGCAAATTTTTCAAGATAAATATTTTTGCTTCATAAAGTTTAAATGCTATATTTCTCTTTGTCAATTGTTTAACATTATTATTTATCTTTACACTAACAATAATGTTTAACAAAAAACCACAAATAAGATGAAAAAGATGATTTTTTATGTATGATGATGGTGTTATCATTAATTGTGATCCGACCACAATTATTGCAGCTGAAAAAAATCCAGTTAGAGTAACAAACGATCCAAAAGAAATGCCTGAAAAGGTTAAAATCATGCTTGCCCGCTTAGATGAAATAAAAATGAACGACAAATCATCTTTGAAACGTTCAGAGAAAAAAGAAAGTTCGAAAAGAAGTTCTTGCTATTAACGCTCAATTAAAAACTGCTAGACACGGTATCTACCTATCTGTTGTTGCTATTATAATTATTATTCTTTTATTGATTCTTTTAGTATAATTAGATTTCGAGATAAAAAAAAGGAATCATTTTTATTTTATAGTAATAAAGATTGTACAAAGTGGTATTAAAGCGTCTCAAAAATGGAGTTTTTGATAATCTTAGTTCCTAATTTATAGGCGCAGAAACCCCGACAAATGTTTTTGAAAATATTATAATGGTTAACGTTAAGCGTCTGAATTTGTCACACCAAATTTGCATGTATAATTAACAATTAAAAAAAGATGCGACTATATAAATACTCTTTTTGTGCAGTATTTACAATTACTGTTTGAGATGTAGTTGTATTTCTTTTTGACTTTAATTTTCTTTAGGTTGTCTATTTGATTTGTTTTTTTTTATATTTATGCAAGCCTAAATATGTAATAATATTCTACATAAATTATGATGTAATTATTCCTTGTAGCGTTATTTTACAAGAGCAGTTAGAGTTGTTAAATATTAAATATAAGCTTTTGCCTGTTGAAAAGAATTATTGAGAAAAGAAAGTAATTGACCAATAATTAAATTAATATTTTAATTATATATATGACTTATAATCAAACTCCCTTGCAGATTTTTCTCGCTGATGATGATGATGATGAGCGCATTATTTTCAGCGAAGCTATTGAAGAGCTAAAAATGAAAAATGAACTTACATTTTTCAATGATGGAAATCACTTGCTGAGTTATTTATTTGGTCCAGATTCTAATTTGCCTGATATTTTATTTCTAGATTTAAATATGCCCTATAAAAATGGATTGGATTGCCTCAAAGAAATTAGAGCAGTTAATAGATTTAAAGATGTTTCGATCGCTATATATTCCACTTCTTCATCTGAGGAGGATATTGAAAATACTTTCATTGGAGGAGCGAATATTTATATAAAAAAGCCGAATGATTTTTCTGAAATGAAAGTAATCAAAGGTGTTTTTCAAATGAATTGGCAATATCATACTTTAGGTTTAAATAAAGAAACGTTTTTCTTTATTATATAAATCCATAACAATTTATGAAAAAAATCAAAATTATTATCGATTTATAAAAAGTAAAAATTCAAACTTATAGGCTTTTTGGACCAATTAAAAAAAAACAATTCCCTAGTTGTAAATTTTTAATGACAAATAGATATATTCAACAAATTTGAATAGTGACAAAAATACTTTTTGATTGGTTTTGCTTGCGTTTAGTACAAAAAGAATTGTAATTTTTTCTTGCTGTATATTTTCATTGATTCAAGTTAAAGAATTGGTACACCTGTTCAAATTTAAAAGCTATGTAATCTATGCGATACCTACTTTCCCTGATACAGAAATTAGCAACCCATTGTTTACTCCGGTCTTAGATTTTTAACTGGAGAATTTATTTTTGTAAGTGCGGATGATATTCAAAATCCGCTTGCCTTGTGTCAACAACAATAGATAAAGAAAACGTATCGGCTGATAAAAAAAGCGGAAGAATATTTGAATTCTGCCGCCCTCTTTACTCACCGAAAATGCTACAAAGATAAGGATGTGACCATCAACTTTACTTTCATGTGAGCAACGGTAATTAGGGAACAACTGCTCATTGCCAGCGCTATTATTAAAAGTACTGTTATTCTTGAAAATTTGTTTTGCATAATTTCCTGCTTTTTATTAGCCTACTGCATTTGAAATTTGTTTTGCAAAGTTAGCCATAATTATGGCAGTTCTGTTAGTTAAATGTTTAATACTGTGAATTTTGCAACTATTTATAAAAATTTTGTATATAACATATTTTACTATTTTTTAAATTTGTTTCTCAATGAATAACATAATTAATTTTTAAAATCAAAAGTTATGAAGACGACAAAAGACCAGCCTGCAAAAGCGGCTATGACAGCGAAAAAAACGACAGTAACAGTAGTTAAGAAACAATCCGCTGAGCCCAAAAAAGGCGTTGTAAAAGCAAAACCTGATGCAGCGAAAGACTTAAGAGATTTTTTCGAAGAGGGATTAAAAGATATTTACTGGGCAGAAAAAGCATTAACAAAAGCACTACCAAAAATGGCTAAAAATGCAACGGCTTCACAATTAATTCATGCGTTTGAGCATCATTTGAAAGAGACCGAAGAACACGTCACTCGTTTGGAAAAAGTATTTGAATCTTTGGGTCTTAAAGCGGTTGCCAAGAAATGCGATGCAATGGCAGGGCTCCTGGATGAAGCTGAAGGAATTATCGAGGAAACTAAAGTTGGGGATGTCCGCGATGCAGCGATAATTGCCGCAGCGCAAAAAGTGGAGCATTATGAGATAGCCACTTATGGGACTTTACGCGTTTACGCAGTTACCCTGGGTGAATCAAAAGCCGCCTTGCTTCTTGCGAAAACACTTGAAGAAGAGAAAAACGCTGACGTAAAGTTAACTGAAATCGCTGTGTCACATATTAATGTTGATGCTGTCCACGAAGACCGTAAATAAATAAAAGTTTTCCATCAGGGCATTTATCGTGATAAAAAGCGCCCGATCAAAGATTTGGGCGCTTGTGTTTTTAGTTTTTTATAGATTTTTATCTTGGTCAGCGAAGTCAACATGAGGCGCCTTATTTTCTCAAATATACCCTGCCGACGATACCGCTTTCTTAATAAACGTAATCTTATTTTATGTTCGCTAAAAAGATACATATACACAATAGCTCTTTTTAATTAAGATTAATTACTGTGGCAACTTCAAAATATTTTAACTAATTAAATTTTATTACATGAAAAATTTACAGGATGAAAAACAGCGGGATTTGTCCATAAACAAATCAGACGGAACAAATAAGTTCCTGACTACCGATCAGGGTGTACGCATCAATGATGATAATAATTCACTTAAAGCTGGCGAAAGAGGTCCTTCGCTGCTGGAAGATTTTATCTTAAGAGAAAAAATTACACATTTTGACCATGAACGGATTCCGGAAAGAATTGTTCATGCACGTGGTTCCGGAGCACATGGTTTCTTTGAAGTCACCAACCCGATACCTGAATTAACAAAAGCCGGATTCCTGAAAGAAACCGGATTGAAAACGCCGGTTTTTGCACGATTTTCGACAGTAGCGGGTTCACGAGGTTCTACCGACCTTGCCAGAGATGTTAGAGGATTTGCAGTAAAGTTTTATACGCAGGAAGGTATCTATGATTTGGTTGGAAACAATATTCCTATATTTTTTATTCAGGATGCTTCAAAATTCCCCGATCTTGTTCATGCAGTAAAACCAGAACCTCATAATGAAATGCCACAGGCGGGATCTGCACACGATACCTTTTGGGATTTTATCTCTCTGATGCCAGAATCTATGCATATGATTATGTGGGTAATGTCTGACCGTGCCATTCCGAGAAGTTTCCGTATGATGGAAGGATTTGGAGTGCATACTTTCAGATTGATTAATGCAGCAGGCGAATCCACTTTTGTAAAATTCCACTGGAAACCTAAATTAGGAACTCATGCAGTGGTATGGGATGAAGCACAAAAAATTTCAGGAAAGAACCCTGATTTCCACAGACAGGATTTATGGGAAGCTATCGAAACCGGGAATTTTCCGGAATGGGAATTAGGCGTACAAATAATTCCTGTAGAAGATGAAAATAAATATGAATTTGATTTACTGGATCCTACGAAACTTGTTCCCGAAGAATTGGTACCTGTTACTATAGTGGGAAGAATGGTACTGAACAAGAATCCTGATAATTTCTTTGCCGAAACGGAACAAATTGCTTTTCATCCGGGACATGTTGTGCCGGGAATTGATTTCTCAAATGATCCATTGCTTCAGGGTAGATTGTTTTCTTATACAGATACACAGCTTTCCAGATTAGGCAGTCCTAATTTCCATGAAATACCTATTAATAGAAGTATCGCACCTATTCATAACAATCAACGTGACGGACATATGCGTCAGGAAATTAATACAGGCCGCGTAAGTTATCATCCTAATTCTCTGGGAGGCGGATGCCCGTACCAGGCTCAAATTAGCGAAGGTGGATTTTCAAGTTTCAACGAACGTGTGGATGCGCATAAAGTAAGAGAAAGAAGCGAAAGCTTTGCAGATCATTTTGGTCAGGCAAAATTATTCTTTAACAGTCAGACACCAACAGAAAAAAGCCATATCGTTAAAGCACTTCGCTTTGAACTTGGTAAGGTTGAGACTACTGCTATCAGGGTGAGAATGCTGGGACTTTTGTCTCAGGTTGATTTGCAACTGGCCGAAAAAGTCGCCATTGGTCTTGGTGCTATTGTGCCGCCTGTTATTGAAAAACCTTTAAACAAAGGGGTGTCGCCTGAAAATGAAATATCCGGAAAACATGAATCTCAAACTGTGGAGTCATCAGTTGAATCTTCTGATGCACTTTCAATGCTTAACAACCCAACCAATTCACCTACTATCGCTTCCCGAAAGGTCGCTATTATTTGTGCCGATGGAGTTTCAGAAGCAGCTGTTAAGAACATGAAAAATGCACTTTTAAAAGAAGATGCTAAAGGTTTTGTAATCTCATTACACCTTGGGTCAGTCCTTACCGACTCTGCTGGGGAAATAGGTGTTGACTTCAGTTTTCTGACTGCATCATCAGTTCTTTTTGATGCGGTGTACATTCCACACGGACTAGGATTTAATACCTTGGCTAAAAATGATGATGTAATGGAATTCCTGAACGATGCCTACAAACATTGTAAGGTTATTGGTGCTGATGGTGAAGGAACAGAATTGATAAATTTAGCACCATTTGCTATGAAAATAAGCAATGATGATGAAGGAATCCTGTTAACTAGTGATGTTGCATCTGAAACTTTTGCACAAAATTTCATAACCGCTATGGGCGAGCATCGTTTTTGGGAACGTGAAACAAACTTATACAATTAAAAAATAAAAATATATGAAAAATTCAGAACAACCTATGGAAAGTGACGCGAGTGCCAAAGACAAAAATATCGTGTCACCGTCAGCTGATGCTGCTTCAAGTTTAAGAGACTTTTTTATTGACAGCCTTAAAGATATTTACTGGGCAGAAAACGCATTAGTCGGCGCCTTGCCTAAAATGGCTGCAAACGCTACATCGGGCAGTCTTACAAGTGCTATTTTAGAGCATTTAGCCATAACAGAAAATCAGGTGACAAGACTGGAAAAAGTTTTCGAGCTACTTGGCGAAAAAGCGGAAGGAAAAAAATGCGAGGCTATGGCCGGATTACTAAAAGAAGGCGACAGTATTCTTGAAGAAACAGAGCCTGGAGCTGTAAGAGATGCAGGTATCATTGCGGCTTCCCAAAAAATAGAACACTATGAAATTGCATCATATGGTACCTTATCCGCCTTTGCTAAAACACTTGGCGAAAATGATGCTGCAAAGTTATTGACACAAACCCTTGCTGAAGAAAAAGAGGCCGATTGTCTACTCAATGATGTGGCACTAAATCTCGTCAACATTTTAGCAGCTGAATAAGAATTCTTATTGTTCAAAAAAAGCATTATTATTGATTCTACTTATTTACTTAAAACATCTGTACAATGTGCAGATGTTTTTGCATTCATAACTATTTATCACCTTTCCGCCATTAATAGTTAATTCCAGCAGGACACTGATTCTTGGTACAATGCCTGGCGAAGAGTATTGCCAACAGTATTAAATAAATTATAAAAATTAGTGATACTAATAATGGTATCGGCTTTGACAAAGAGTAAGAAACTAAAATTTTTAATCCCTCTAAAGACTGCAAAATTGAATATGAAGAGTTTTTTCAGTCCATAAGGGAATACAAGATTTTTCGGATATCATTACGCACTTGAGAGTAAACAAAGAGTTTTTGGAGTCTATGCCTTTATTAGTGTTTCCTACATAATTATAATCAATATTTTTAAATAGTGCAAAACTTTCAACTTGTATAAAATGAGTTCTTGAAAACATGTATTTATAATTTCCAGGACTTTCCTTACCTGCAAAATATTGATTGGCATAACTTTGATTGTAGTCTAGATTGGTTTGTTTAAAAACAATTCTTAATTTGGGCATGGTATTATAATTTATTCATTACTCCCTCGAAAGTAGATTGGATATGTAAAAATCTAAACCGCTTCATGGAGCCTAGTAAATATTTATAGATACTAATTTCAGGCTTTATACTTCTTAAAATTCTCTGCTTGTTCAAAGATTTCTTTATACACTTCGTCTCGATCAACTGGTGGATACCCATTGTCGGCCAATAAAATGATCAAACCTACTTTCAATTCAGCTTTGATGTCCTCTCGTTTACTCCAGTCGGTATATTTAGCTTTGTCATCAACCACTTCTTTGACTTTTTGTGCAAGAATAATAAGCTTGTCTGGAAAAACCGGTCAAATTGACCACCACTTTCCAGTGTAAATTGACCACCAGTTCCAGAGCAAACTGACCACCACTTTCCAGTTCAAATTGACCACCTAATTTCGGGGTAAATTGAT
>NZ_JBLVPI010000028.1:0-19984 GCF_048284325.1 Flavobacterium esculini
AATATTACAATAATGAAAGAATAAAACTGAATTTAAACGGAATGAGCCCGACACAATATCGAGCTCATTATTATCAAAATTAATTATAAATTTGTCTAAAATTTTGGGTGCAGTCTATTTAGGACAGCTTCTCTAACAAACCAAAACAACTTAATTATTTTTCAATAAACTTCATTACTTTAACTTGATTGTCTTCATTATACGCTTTCTCAATATTAAATAAATAATTTGATTGTCACCTCAAAGTTGGTTAAAATCATTAAATTTAAACTACTAGAGAAAACTACTTTAGAAAAAGTCCAAATAAATTTGACGGCGTACAGTTGCATTTAAGTGCTTTTTTTTAACAAAGTCAAAGCTAAAAATTCTTAATTTGTTTTAAACTTCCATGTTTGACCTATTGCTTCTCCTCCTTTACCATCTTTAACTACGACTTTCCAATAATATTCTTTTGAAGGAACTACCGGTACGTTTAGAGTATTGGTTACTAAGTTTTCACTTACTTTTGATATCGGTGGATTATCTGCCCCAAAATAAACATCAAAAACAAGGATATCATTTACATCTACATCACTTGCTTTCCATTTTAATGTTGCTGTCGCTGTATTTAATACTGTGTTTAAAACAGGCTGCACTAATTCTGGAGAAAAAGGCAAATGATTTACCACTGCCTCTCCTTGTGTATAAAAATTGTACACCGAGGAATAATCACTTGACAAACTTTTATTATCCGTTGCTTTAACTCTCCAATAGTAAGCTACACCCTTCTCTAATAAGATATTTTGAGAGTTAGCTGGGCCTTCAAATGTCTTTACAATTTGCAAAAATTGATTGTCTTTTGCTACTTGTATTTCATAGGTTATGGGATCATTATTAGAATCTGTAGACACATTCCATTGAAAACTAACCAAATTATCTACACATAATTTATTATTTGCCGGAGCAACTAATATAGGTGCTGTGGGTGCTTCGTTTTTAGGCGTAGGCACTGGATCATCACCTCCTCCACAAGAGATTAACAAAAACCCAATGACAGCTACATATATAAACTTTTTTATTTTCATTTTTATTTTTTTATGATTTTCTGATATACAGGAGTGTCCAAATATATTTTTACAATATAAATTCCCGGAGATTCGTTTTCAAGGTTTAGCTGAACTTTTTCGTTTACAACAGAATAGGTACCTTTTGAAATTAATTGAGAGGTTAATGTGTACAAATCTATAACAACTTCTTTTCTGGAGATAGGCAATGTGATTTCAAATCTTCCGACTGTAGGATTTGGATAAGATGAAACCAACCCTAATAAATCATCTATTCCCTTGGAATAAATTCCTTCACATGGTTTAGCTGTTTTTACTTCCAACAAATCACCTTTTTTAATCTCTACTGAAAAAGTTGGAGAAGGGGTTTCAAATTGCACATTCCCATTTACAAAAATTTTGTAGGGGGATGTTCCTTCAACTATTTCAACTGCAACCTTGTTCGAAACAACACTTGATTTTCCCGTAACGGTTTTCCCTTTTGGAATAACAATCGTGAAACCTTGTTCAAAAGTTTCTCCCAGAACTGAAATAGAGCCATTATAAATACCAGGAGCTAAATTGGAGACTGACAAACTGTTATTAATAAAATCATAACTCTTCCCATTTATAGTAGCTACATAGGGATGTGTGATAGTAGCATTGATAGTTATTTCCCCATTATTTATATTTACACAAGTTTCGCCCTTTGATTGAATAGTGAAATTATTTGATGGCAAAGTAAAATTTTTATCGGCTAACAAGGATTTTTTATTTCCATATATTTTATAATCTCCCGCCGGAATGGTAATCAGCGTATTAACATTGGTAACATTAATAGAAGTATTGTCCATCAGGTTATACCAAATTCCGGTATAAGGAAAACCCGTAGCAACATTTTGAGTAGTAACATCAAAATTGGCAATAATCAAAACATCTTTGAGTTGGGTGTCAGACAAAACGCTATTAGTAATTTTGATATTTGGATATAACGAACTGGTGTTATTTATGGTTGCCGTCCCTAAAAACACGGGATCTGTTGTTTTCAAGGCAATCATTTTTGTCCAATCGGTATAGATTTTATTTCTATTGGCATCCCCTAGCCAGTTGTTTGTCCATTGCGGCTGTTGCTTAGTGTCCAGTTTACAATCTCCCGGAATTGTGGCAGAATTGTCGTTTACTGTTCCATTATTACAGCTGAAAATGGAGTTCTCCATTCCTAATTCACCAAAATGCCAAATCATCTTAGGCCCAGGGACCAGTAATGAAACAGCTCCTAAAGCAGACATTCTTGATAAGGCAACATTCAATGACTTTACGTTATGGGAAGCATTCGTACTATTCCCAAATTGTAAATTTTTGTACATCAATCGTTCTTCATCATGACTTTCGGCATAACCCATCAACCTATTTGCGGTGAATCCTCTACTGGCGCTAGTCATATTATAAATATTGCTAGCATAACCCATCGTCAAATTATTGTACTGATCCGTCATTTTTCCCCACATGATCACCCCTTTGCTAGGCGTTTCTGAAATTCTATAATTAGCCCACTGCTGTTCTTCTGTATTGGTTCCTAAATGTTCGAAAATAGTGTAATGTGTCGAGTCCAAACCCCAGGAATAATCGGCATAATCTTTTAAAATCGCAACCCGGTCGGCCTGATAGGCATTGGTACAGGCATCATCCCCAGAAGTGCAATTTTGTGTAAATCCTTTGGTCAAATCCCAACGAAATCCATCAATTTTATATTCCTGCACCCATTGTTTAATGACTCTTTTTACGTAGTTTTTGGTCATTGCTGAAGCGTGATTAAAATCTTCCCCCACACTATAACTGTGCTTTGCAGTAGTGTTGAAATACGGGTTTTCTGCTGTAGGTGAACCCCATCCGTCTCCATCAGGGTCATTCATCCACATCCTAACCATAGGATTTCTCCCGAAAGCGTGGTTAAGCGCCACATCAAGAACTACTGCTATTCCGTTTTGATGACATACATCTATCAGTTCTTTAAATTTACTTGAAGTTCCGTAAAACTTATCCAAAGCCATATGAAAAGAGGTGTTGTATCCCCAACTTTCATTTCCTTCAAATTCCATTATAGGCATTAGCTCTATGGCATTTATTTTTAGTTTTTTGAAATAATCGATACGGTCAATCAAATTCTGATAGCTTTTATTAACATCAAAATCACGAACCAAAACTTCATAAACCACCAATTTTTCTTTTTCGGGTTTCACAAAATTAGTTGTTGCAGTACTCCAAGAGTAAGCTGTCTGTCCTGTTTGCAGAACAGTGACTTCTCTTTCTTGCCCAACGGGATATACCGGGAGATTAGGATAATTAGCCGCAGGGATACCTGGGTCATCAAAAGGCGATAAAACCAAAGTCGAATACGGATCTGCGGTTTTCACTAAAGCTGGAGAACCTGCAAGAGGTGTTGCGTCTACCACCCAATATTGATAGGTATAATTTAAACCCGATGTCAATCCGGTTAATTCCAACCAAAACTTGCCTGAAACAGGGTCTTTTTTCATTCCATAGTTTGCACCAGGTTGCCAATTATTGAAACTTCCTGCCACATAAACAAAATCTTTTCCGGGCGCATCAAGAACTAAAGTTGCTTTTGTTGGCTCAGATGAACTATAATTTATCCCATCCTCAAGGCCAGCCGGCAACACTTGTGATATTGTTCCTGGATCTACAATTACAGTGAATTTTTTCGCGAGTGTAGTGACTCCTTGTGTTACTTCTAATTCATAGCTTTGATTGCCTGTAATATTTATATGAGTAAAAGAGTAGCCGGATGTACTTCCGTTTGTATTAATACTTACACCATTCGATTTTAGATTGTAAGCAGCTACTCCATTGGTATTATTAGCTGCAATACTTAAACTCCCTCCTGAGGTAATAATAGAGGAACTGTTTTGTAAAGGAGCTGTTAAATTAACTTGAAAAGCTCCAACTTCTACAAGTAAATCTTGTGATTTTTTATCTCCCGTTCCATCTTTAGCTTTTATCAAAAAACCTATTTTCCCTATCCCTGTTGTGTTGTAATAGGTTGTGGGTGTAATTGTTTTTGTATAAGTATCATTAGCCAAATTATAGGCAAACTTACTTGCTTCGTCAGAAACCGTCCAAGAACCATTAAGAGGTGTTCCTTTTTGAGTGGTGTCATTTATATCAAATGCCCATGCCCACATATATATAGCATTTCCAGTAACTCCCCAAGTCGCTTCATTTATACTATTCCCATTGATAGTAATAGTGATTGCCGTCGTTTCCTCAAAAGTGGCTGGACTAATACTGTACGTAACCGTTTGTTGCTGTGCAACTGCAGCAATTGAAAGGAAAAACAACAATAAAAGTATAGTTTTTTTCATGGCTTTTTATTTTATGAAAAAAGGGCTATCACAAAGATAACCCCTTCTTGTTATTAAAAAAATACTAGTTTTTAGTAAGCGTGTATTTGTAATTTCTTGGAGAGCTTAAATCAAGAGTTATCGTATATGTTCCAGCAGAAGAAACTTTAATGTTAGCTCCACCATACTCCAAGCTACCATTTGCACCATCATCACCGAAATTGATATCCCAAGCATCATTGGCTCTAAATTTCATTTCTGCCTGAGAAAGTGTTGCTGTAACTGTCCATAGTTTTGTAACTTTATTGTAAGTCATTGCAGTACTACCACCCCAGCCAGCTGGAGTTGCATCACCTATAATTCCCCATGCTGTTGCAGTAGCTTTATAAGTTAATTTTTCAGTATCAACCTCTAATTTGTAATAACCAGCAGCAGGAATTTTAAGATTTGCACCTTTAGGATCTAATGTTCCTGCAGTAGCTCCAGCAGCATACTCACCTTTCCATTCAGGGAAACTTGTAAATTTATATTCGGCATTAGCATCTTTAAAATTAACATATCCTTCAAAATCAACTTTACCATATCCAGAAGCAGAAAGCTGAGGAGACGAAGCAGGATCCCAATCTTTAGGATAGCCAGAAGCTACTGCATAACCACCCGGAACCCATAATTTAGGATTTTCAGTTGTATAAGGTGTAACAACAATTCCAACTATATTAGAATACATTGGAACTAAATCTCCAGCACTAGCTTTTACTCTTACTTCAAATTCACCCGGTACGAAAGGAGTTCCTTTTAATGACAATACAGCTCCATTCATTGACCCTATAGAAACAGAAACTTGATTCTCAGAAATTACGGATCCTATAGATTGTGGAGTTTTAAATTCATTTCCTTTTTTATCTATTTCTACGGCATACGTAACCTGTACATCTCCACCGTAGTTTGCCGATTTCCATGTGAAACGTTCTGCTTGTGCAGTTGCAGTTGCAGGCGTTAGTACATAAGCTGCACCAGCTGTAGGAGCAGTTAATACTGGAGCATCTACTCCTTCAATTACGGGTCTGTCCTGAACATCTTCAACGCTGCAAGACAAGGCAACTACCGCAAATAAAGCAATTATTGATTTAGTTATATTTTTCATTTTTATTGATTTTTTAAATTATTAGTATCCAGGGTTTTGTTGTAATTTACTGTTTGAGGCTAAAGCTGTAGCAGGAATAGGAAATAAATCTCTATACGATTGTGTTGGAGATCCGCCTGCTACCCCCCCTTTCCAAGGCCATAAATAATTACCTCCAGAAAATTTACCAAAACGAATTAAATCCGTTCTTCTGTGTCCTTCCCAGTGTAATTCTCTCGCTCTTTCGTCAAGAATAAAATCTAAAGTTAAATCTCCTTGACTTACTGCGGCACCTTTTGCTCTTGTTCTTAAATCATTAATATAAGCAGTAGCAATTGGCAAAGTTCCGCCAGCACCTCTTACGGCACATTCCGCATACATTAAATAAGCATCTGCCAAACGGAAAATTGGAAAATCAGCATCCGAAAAATTTCCTGCTTTATCTGAACCTTGAACACCGTTTTTATCTACGTTTCTAAATTTTTGAATTGCATACCCATCTGTAAAAGAACCAATATTTTTGATTTCTTTAGTTTGACCATTAGTATAAAATTGTCCACGAGTATCAGTAGTATTTGCATCAAACTTATCTACAAATGCAGCAGTAGTTCTGATACCAGCCCATCCTCCATTGATTCCAAATTCAGCTGCTTTCATTGTACCACCAACAGGAGCGTGCGTTAAGAAAGTAGTTCCGCCATACGTTTGAGTATGAAGACCATCAAAAGCTATAGCAAATATGAATTCATTTTGGGCTCCGTTTTTATCATTATCTGCCAAGAACAATTCATTGTAATTAGTGTGTAATGTATAAGTAGAACCTGTGACTTTTGTAATTAAAGCAACTGCCGCAGCATAATTATCAGTACCGATGTAGACTTTCGCATTCATATACAATTTAGCTTGCAACATCCAGGCAGCAGCCTGATCCACACGATAGGCCTCATTCGATTTTGGCGCTTTCAATAATGGAGTAATTGCAATCAACTCATCATCAACAAACTTGTACAACTCCGCTCTTGTAGCATACTCTGGATAGAAGAAGACACTAGGAGAATCTTCAGTTACCAAAGAACCACCACCAAACATATCCATTAAATGCCAATACGTCATTGCTCTTAAAAAACGGGCTTCTGCTCTGTAGGTTGCAATTTCTGCTTTCAAAGTAGCATCAATACCTCTGGCTGCTAATTTTTCTTCAGTAGTTTGACGTAAAAATTCATTACAGTTTACAATTTGAAAAGAGTAACGTGCAAAAACAGCCGTTATAAAACGATCCAAAGAAGTCCATGTTTGTGAGTGAAGATCTTTTATTGTTCCGTCATTCCAACCAATAAGCGCCTCATCAGTAGTTAATTCCTGTAACAACCAATATCCTCTAACATACTGACTTTCTCCTTCATCTATTCCAGAAATATCTGGAGAACCAGCGGCAGTTTGACCAGAGGTAGCAAATCCCGCATACAATTTAGCAAGATTTTGTTTATAGGATTCCGGTGTACTGAAAAATTGGTCACCCGGAATAGCATTAGCACTTTCTGGAGCTTGGTTCAAATCATTGGTACATGATGGAAATAATAGTACCAACAGCAACAAAGAAATACCCAATAATTTTATTTGTGTCTTTTTCATTTTTCTTGTTATTTGTATTAGAAATTAACGTTTAAACCTAACGTGAAAGTAATTGGTCTTGGATATAAATTATTATCTATACCTCCAGAAATCTCTGGATCTAATCCACTATAATCAGTAATTAACAAAACATTTTGAGCTGCTAAAGTTAATTTTACTAATGAAGTAGAATTCGGTTTTTGATTAAAAGTATATCCTACGCTAACATTATCCAATCTTATAAAAGCTGCATCTTGAATGTAATAATCCGACTCATATCTTTTAGTGTCTTGAGTCGTAAAACCCGTTTCCAAAATATTGGCAACACCATTAGACAAGTCCGTTTCTCTTAATAATATATTTTGGTAAGAACCTTTGCTTGAATCAATATTATTGTAATTAAAATTACCCCAAGATCCTCTCCAGTTCATTCCAAAATCAAAATTTTTGTAAGTTACACTTGTATTGAAACCGTAAAATACATCAGCCGCTGGCTTGTGAAAACGGTATTTGTCTTGTTCAGTAATGATTCCGTCTTTGTTTCTGTCAATATACACGCCATCAAGTGGTTTTCCATCAGCTCCATAAGCTTGCTCATATACATAAAACGAACTTGGTGCATAACCAACTTGATGATTTTGAATCGTGTTTCCTGTAGCTCCTTCATAACCTCCTACATTAATACCTGGCGTATTTGGCAAAGTAGTAGTTAACTTAGTAATTTTAGAATCTTGAAAAGTAACGTTTCCACCTATTCTCCATTCTAAATCATCAGTACGAACTGGAACAACTTCACCTGATAGTTCAATACCTTTATTTTCTATAGTTCCTACATTATAATTGTCATAATTAGAAAATCCAAAGAAAGATGGGTTTTGAGTGTACAATAATAAATCCTCAGTGGTTCTTTTATATAAATCAACAGTACCATTAATTCTATTATTAAAAAAACCATAATCAAGACCTGCATTGAGAGTAGTCGTCTCTTCCCATTTCAAATTACTGTTATAGGGTTGTGGTCTAAATGTATTGTAAAATGTATTACCAAATTGGTATTGTGCTTGACTATTAGACACTAAATACAAAGGAATAGATGGGTAACTCACTCCAATATCTTGTTGTCCGGTTACACCCCAACCTCCCCTAAGTTTTAAGGTAGAGACACTAGACACCTCTTTTAAGAAATTTTCTTCATTTAATTTCCAAGCTACAGCAACTGCAGGGAAATTTGCCCAACGGTTTGACTCTGTAAACCTAGAGGTACCATCGCGTCTATAAGACAAAGTCAATAAGTATTTATCAGCAATGGCAATATTTGTTCTCGCAAAAAAGGATTGCAAGTTGACACGTGATGGAACCGGAACTCCAGGTGTTGAAATTTTATTTTCAAAATTATAAGAAGAACCGTCATTAATATCTCTAAAATCTTGGTACGAATAACCTCCCGTCAAATCAATTTGCGTATTAATTGATTCTACTTTTTTATTGTAGTTCAAATACAAATCCATCAATTTATTATTTCTTGAACCTGTATTTTCATATGAATTATTATATCCAGAACCTGGAAGTCCATTTAGATAATTAGCATCTGTATTCCCATAAGATCTTCCGCTTAACTGATCGTATCCAAAGTTAGCTACTGCTTTCAATTCTGGTAAGAAGTGCATTTTATATTCCGTTTGAATATTTCCAATACTTCTGTAAGAAGTTCCAAAATTATTCTGTTGATTTATAATCGATAATGGATTTCTACCTGCTAGTTGGTTAATTTGCGTTGGCGTAGTATACCATTGAAAATAAGTACCATCAGCATTTGTTACTACTTGAGTAGGATCAAAACTAATAGCAGAACCAATTGCACCACGATTACTGTAATTATTTTTAATTAAGGAAGTGTTATTATTCAATTCAATTTTCAAATGTTTGTCCAAGAAATTTCCAGTTACACCAACTCCAAGAGTCGTTCTCTGCATGTTATCTCTTTTCAAAATTCCATTTAAATTAGCATACCCAACAGAAGCCCTGTAAACTACATTATCAACACCACCACTTAAAGCGATATTGTGATCCGTACCAATAGCTGTTCTGTAAATCTCATTTTGCCAATCTGTGTCCGCAGCACCTACTAAAGCTTGTTGCACTGGCGTACCATGAGCGGTAATAAAATCTCTAAATTGGGTAGGTGTCAAAGCATCAACTTTTTTAGTAATTTCAGATACCTGTAGGTTCCCGTTATAACTCACTTGCATATCGCCAGCTTTACCTTTTTTGGTAGTAATAATAATTACCCCATTCGAAGCGCGAGATCCATAAATAGCAGTCGCTGAAGCATCTTTTAATACCGAAATAGATTCAATATTATTCTGGTTGATTGTTGACAATGGGTTTCTTCCTCCATTGATACCACCAGCTGCAACCGGAACACCGTCAATTACATATAAAGGATCATTACTAGCAGACAATGAAGAACCACTTCTGATTCTTATTGTCGCTCCTTCACCAGGAGAGCCACCTCCATTAATGATTTGCAAACCGGCAACTTTCCCTTGAATCATTTGATCCGCAGAGGTAACCGGTCCTTTATTAAAATCCTTTGTGGTTAAAACTGTTACCGCACCTGTTGCGTCTTTTTTCTTAACAGTTCCATAACCTACTTGAACCACAACTTCTTTCAGTTGATTTGCATCTTCTTCCAAAGAAACATTTAATGATTTTTGAGTATTATAACTAACAACAGTATTTTTGTAACCAATAAAAGAAAACACGACTTTATCGCCTTTCGTAACATTTGATAACTGATATTTACCATCAAAATCTGTTGAAACACCATTTGCGGCGCCTTGAACATTTACATTTACTCCCGGAATTGGTTGTCCTGACGCTTTGTCAAGAACAACACCATTAAGAGTATTCTGAGCAAGAATACTAAAAGGCAGTAACAGTAATAAAAATAACAACTTTTTATAAATTGCTTTCATACTTTTTGTTTAAATTAATTTGAGTTTTGGTTGTTTTTTAAGTTTTAATTTTACTTCGAATTTCAAAATTAAGTAAATATTAACATGCCCGACAGCAGCACTTTTCAATCGACTTACGAAAACGTGATAGTGTTGAAAACTTTGTATTTTATCTTGACATTTACTGAGAAAATTACAATAAATAAAAAAAAATCTTACCTTTATTACGAATTGAATATTATAACATTATTATCATGAAAAGAAAAGTCACCCTTAAACAAATTGCAAAAGAGCTTGACGTATCCATTTCAACCGTTTCTAAATCGCTTAGAAACAGTCCCGAAATAGGGGAAGAAACCAGACTTAAAGTTCAGGCATTTGCCAAATTTTACCACTACAAGCCCAACAATATTGCACTCAGTTTAAAAAACAGAAAAACAAAAACTATTGGAATTATTATTCCGGAAATAGTGCATCATTTCTTTTCAACCGTTATTAATGGAATCGAACAAGTTGCAAACGAAAACGGGTACAGCGTGATTATCTGTTTATCGGATGATTCTTTTGATAAAGAAGTACTTAATATGGAAATGCTTGCCAACGGAAGCATTGATGGATTCATTATGTCACTTTCAAAAGAAACTCAATTCAAGGGTGATTTTCATCATATTACCGAAGTTATCGATCAAGGAATGCCTGTTGTAATGTTTGACAGGGTTACCAATGAAATTCTTTGTGACAAAGTAATCATAGACGACAAACTTGCCGCTTACGAAGCGGTTCAAAGTTTGATAGATAAAGGAAGAAAAAAAATCGCCCTTGTTACAACTGTTGATTATGTAAGTGTGGGCAAACTTCGAACTGATGGCTACGTAAAAGCTTTATTAGACAATGACATCCCATTTGATGAGAACCTAATCATCAAAATTGAGAATGTTGATACGTGCGAAATCACTATTGGAAGATTGCTTGAAGATAAGGCTATTGACGCCGTATTTGCAGTCAATGAGCTTTTTGCAGTAACCATAATTAAAACTGCGAATAAAATAGGATTGGATGTCCCAAAAGATTTGGCTGTAATTGCCTTCACAGACGGAATCATTTCTAAATATTCAACCCCAACTATCACAACCGTTAGTCAAAGCGGAATAAAAATGGGAAATAGAGCCGCAAAAATGCTAATAGAAAGATTAGAAGCCGAACAGGATGATGATGAAGAAAATTACAAAACAGAAGTAATTGAAACCCATTTAATCGAAAGAGAATCTACCAATTAATAAATAGTGATATCTAATTTATTCATTACTACAACCTTGTAGTTGCTAATCTTTTACTTTATTTGTTTCTAAAAAGTAAAAGATTAGAATAAATTTTTATATTTACCCCTCAAAACTTTTACTTTTACTTCGAAAACAAGATAAGTTTTGATAAGCAAAGCGCTTATCGTATAATAACTAAATTACGATAATGGAAAAGCGTAAATTAAGTTTCTGGCAAATTTGGAACATGAGTTTCGGTTTCTTAGGAATACAGATGGGTTTCGCCCTTCAAAATGCTAATGCCAGTAGAATTCTTCAGATTTTTGGTGCAGACATTCATGAATTGTCCTGGTTTTGGATCATTGCTCCTTTGATGGGACTTATTGTGCAACCTGTAATAGGCCATTATAGCGACAAAACATGGGGGAAATTCGGAAGACGAAAGCCTTTCTTTTTAGTAGGTGCTTTGTTAGCCTCTATTGGTCTAATATTAATGCCACAAGCCGAAATTTTCATTGCGCTTCTACCCGCCTTATGGGTTGGTGCCGGAATGTTAATGATTATGGACGCCTCTTTCAATATTGCCATGGAGCCTTTCAGAGCTTTAGTGGGAGATAATTTAAGAACTGACCAAAGAACATTGGGGTTTAGTATACAAACCGCTTTAATTGGTTTTGGAGCCGTTATTGGTTCTTGGTTACCTTATGTTTTAACCAATTGGTTTGGCGTTCCAAACAGGAATGAAGACGGTGGCGTTCCCATGCACTTGATTTTATCTTTCGTGATAGGAGCTGCTATTCTAGTAGTTTCTATTCTGGTTTCCATTTTTTCTGCCAAAGAATATTCCCCGGAAGAATTAGCACAGTTTCAAGATGAAATGGCGCATCAGGAAACTAAAGTGGCTGATACCAATCCAAAAGAGTCCAGTTTACTAGACATTTTTGATGATTTCAGAAAAATGCCTACTACAATGCGACAATTGAGCTGGGTACAATTTTTCTCTTGGTTTGGTCTATTTGGCATGTGGGTTTTCACTACTCCTGCAATAGCCCATCATATCTATGGTTTACCCATTTCGGACAACAAAAGTGAAGCCTATCAAAACGCAGGTGACTGGGTTGGAGTGCTATTTGGTATTTACAATTTGGTTTCTGCTTTCTATGCCTTTGCTCTACCGTATATCGCAAAAAAATTCGGAAGAAAATTAACGCATTCTATCTCCTTAATTATTGGAGGAATCGGATTAATCTCTATCTATTTTGTACCCAATGAAAACTGGCTTGTCTTATCTATGATTGGTGTTGGAATCGCTTGGGCAAGCATTTTATCTATGCCGTATGCCATATTAGCAGGATCCATTTCCCCTATGAAAATGGGAGTTTACATGGGTATCTTCAACTTCTTTGTTGTTATTCCCCAAATTATAAATGCCTTAATAGGCGGACCATTAGTTAAATATCTATACCATGACAATGCCATATTTGCATTAGTTACCAGTGGTATCAGCTTCTTGATTGCTGCAATTTTAGTTGTTAAAGTGAAAGATGTTGATGACGTAATAAAAAAAAATAATGAATAAAAAAGCATTTATATTCGACCTGGACGGAGTGATTGTCGACACGGCTAAATACCATTATTTAGCTTGGCAAAAAATTGCCTCTGAATTAAATATCGAATTTACACCCGAACACAATGAATTATTAAAAGGAGTCAGCCGCGTGCGTTCTTTGGATATTATACTAGAATTAGGAAAAGTGGAAGCTTCGCAAGAAGACAAAGACAAATGGCTAGTTCAAAAAAACAAGGATTATTTATCCTATTTAGTTGACATGAACGAAAGCGAAATACTTCCGGGGGTTTTTCCGGTTTTGCGATTTCTAAAAGAAAAAGGCCAACCAATCGCATTGGGTTCTGCCAGTAAAAATGCCAGACCAATTCTAGAAAAAACAGGACTATTATCCTATTTTGATGCTATTGTAGATGGAAATGATGTGACCAATGCAAAACCAGATCCGGAAGTCTTCTTGATTGCTGCCAAATTATTAAATGTTAATCCAGAACACGCTATTGTTTTTGAAGATTCGGTTGCAGGAGTTCAAGCAGCTAATATTGGAAAAATGACGAGTATAGGAATCGGTGCTGCAACAGTGCTACACGAAGCAAAATACATCTTTAAAGATTTTACGGAAATAGACACCAACTTCATAGAAGATTTAATTAAAAAATAAAAAAGATAGAATAAAAAGAAACGAGAGGCTGGACAAATTGAGGTAAAAACCAAACACTCTAAACGTCTCAACCTTACACTTTTTAAACTTTAAACAAAGGAAAAAATGAACCAAGATTATATAAAACCAGACAATTGGTCTATCATAGAAGAAGGATTTGATGTAGAGAGCGTAAAATCATCTGAGAGTCTGTTCAGTATTGGTAACGGAGCGATGGGACAACGTGCTAATTTTGAAGAAACCTATACTGGAAAAACATTCCAGGGAAGTTATATTGCAGGAATTTATTATCCGGATAAAACCAAAGTGGGCTGGTGGAAAAACGGATATCCGGAATATTTCGCCAAAGTTTTAAACGCTCCAAACTGGATTGGAATTGATATCGAAATCAACGGAGAAAAACTGGATTTGAATACCTGTTCAGAAGTCAAGAACTTTCGCCGTGAATTGAATATGAAAGAAGGTTGGTACAACCGTTCTTTTGAAGCGACTTTAAAAAATGGAACAGAAATTTCGGTAAACATCCGTCGTTTTCTATCTATTGTTTTGGATGAAGTTGGAGTTATTAATTACGAAATCATCCCTTTAAACAAAGATTCAAAAATAATTTACAAACCGTATATCGACGCTGGTGTAACCAATGAAGATGCCAACTGGGAAGAAAAATTCTGGGAACCGCTTGACGTAAAAAAATCTGGAAATGAAGCTTTTGTAACGGCTCAAACGTTCAAAACGCATTTCAAAGTAACTACTTTCATGCAGAATAGTATTTTGTCAAATGGCGAAAAAACAGCTATTTCACCTTCAAATATTGATGCAACTGCAGACAAAATTCAATTTAGTTACGATGTTATAGTGGCTCAAGGCCAAAAATCATCTATCCAAAAAACTGGTGGTTATACCGTTTCATTGAATCATGAAAACACAATTACCGCCGCCGAAAAAGTAATCCAATCTGCGTTAGCAAAAGGATACAATCAAATATTGCAAGACCAAATTGATGCTTGGGCAAAAATTTGGGAAATGTCAGATATTACAATTGATGGCGATGTAAAAGCACAGCAAGGAATCCGTTTCAATATTTTTCAGTTGAACCAAACCTATTTAGGAAAAGACAGCCGATTGAATATTGGACCAAAAGGATTTACCGGCGAGAAATACGGCGGATCTACTTATTGGGATACCGAAGCGTATTGCATTCCGTTCTATATGGCGACCAAAGATCAGGAAGTAGCTCGAAATTTATTGACCTACCGCTACAATCAATTGGACAAAGCCATTGAAAATGCCACCAAATTAGGATTTACTAACGGTGCTGCTTTGTATCCAATGGTAACGATGAACGGCGAAGAATGTCATAACGAATGGGAAATTACTTTTGAAGAAATTCATAGAAATGGAGCCATCGCATTTGCCATTTATAACTTTTACAGATACACTGGCGATTACAGTTACATTCCTGAAAAAGGGTTGGAAGTATTAATAGGAATCGCTCGTTTTTGGCATCAAAGAGCAAATTTTTCGACTAATCTAAACCAATACGTAATTCTGGGTGTTACAGGTCCAAATGAATACGAGAACAACGTAAACAATAATTTCTACACCAATTATATTGCAAAATGGTGTTTGGAATATACCTACGAACAAATTCAAAAAGTGTCTCTGGAATATCCTTCGGATCATAAAAGAATTACCGAAAAAGTAAAAATATCGGATTCCGAATTACAATCTTGGAAAAAAGTTTCGGATAATATGTACTTCCCTTTTTCTGAAGAACATAACGTTTACTTGCAACAAGACGGTTTCTTGGACAAAGATTTAGTTAGAGTGGCCGATTTAGACAAAACCCAAAGACCCATCAACCAAAAATGGTCTTGGGACAGAATTTTGCGTTCGCCTTATATCAAACAAGCCGATGTTTTACAGTGTTTCTATTTCTTCGAAGATCATTTTTCGAAAGAAGAACTGAAAAATAATTTTGAATTTTACGAATCCTTTACGGTTCATGAAAGTTCACTTTCACCTTGTGTACACTCGATTCAGGCCGCTTTATTGGACAAAATGGATATGGCGTATACGTTCTATTTGAGAACTTCTCGTCTGGATTTAGACGATTACAATAAAGAAGTGGAAGAAGGGTGCCATATTACATCTATGGCCGGAACTTGGATGAGTATCGTGGAAGGTTTTGGCGGAATGAGAATTAAAGAAGACAAACTTCATTTTTCTCCAAAAATCCCAAAAGAATGGAACGGTTATTCTTTTAAAATTAACTTTAGAAACCAAATTCTGAAAGTGGCCATTAATCACAAGGAAACAACATTTTCAATAGATGGTGACAAGGAATTAGCGATAGTCGTAAATGATAAAAATATAATTGTAACAGCAGAAAATTTAGCTACTGTTTAAAAAATTAATGGTTAGAACTTGTAGTTAATTCAAATCATTTAATCCAAAGCCTAGCCAGGCTTACAGACAATCCCAATAAACATTGGGATTGTTTAATTGATAGGAGCCCAAAATCAAAATTTATTATTTGTATTTTTTTTAAATTAGGTTTCTTACTCTAAGTACTAGCATTATTTAAATGGCAGTAAAATTTTAATGTCAAAAAAAATAATTTAACAATGAATAAAATTGATACATTACCCCTCATAAATAAAAGCTCTCTAAAAAAAATAACCTTATTCCTTTTTTTTATGTCTTTATCATTAAACGCACAAATTCAAAGAATTGAACCGCCTTTTTGGTATGCGGGCATGAAAAATTCAGAATTACAAATTATGTTTTACGGTAAAAACATAGCAGAATATCAAGTTACGGTATCTAATGCAATAAAAATTACCAATATTAAGAGAACGGAAAATCCTAACTACATTTTTGTAACCATCGATACTAAAAAAGTATCGCCAACTGATTTGATTTTTTCTTTCAAAAACAACAATAAAGAGTCGTTCATTCAAAAATATGCTTTAAAGAAAAGAAGAGACAATTCAGCTCAACGCAAAAGTTACGATGCTTCGGATGTGATGTATTTGTTGATGCCGGATCGTTTTGCAAATGGAAACAGGGATAACGATAGCGAAGACGCCACTACAGAAAAATTTAATCGCGAATTACCCGGAGGAAGACACGGTGGCGACATTGAAGGAATTATAAAAAATCTGGATTATATTTCCTCACTAGGCGCTACAACGATATGGAGTACACCACTTTGCGAAGACAATGACGCTGCTTTTTCTTATCATACGTATGGTCAATCTGATGTTTACAAAATAGATCCGAGATACGGAACTAATGAAGATTATGTGCGATTGTCTGCCGAAATGCATAAGAAAAACATGAAATTAGTGATGGATTACGTGACTAATCATTGGGGAATTGAACATTGGATGATGAAAGATTTACCCACGCGCGAATGGATCAATCAGTTTGATAAATATACCCAAACCAATCATAAAAGAACGGTTATAAACGATACGCATGCCTCTAAAATTGATACCGAAACATGCCTGAACGGTTGGTTTGCACCATCAATGCCGGATTTAAACTTATCGAATCCTTTGGCATTAAAATACCTGATTCAAAATGCAATTTGGTGGATTGAATATGCCGATTTGGATGGATTTAGAGTAGATACGTTTAATTATTCCGACCCAAAAGGAATTGCAAAATGGACAAAATCGGTTACTGATGAATACCTTAATTTTAATATTGTAGGTGAAGTCTGGATGCAAAGCCAAGCACAGATATCGTATTGGCAAAAAGACAGCCCGATAAGTAAAATACAAAACTACAATTCCAATTTACCTACTGTAATGGACTTTACTTTATACGAGGCAACCAGTAAAGCATTCAATGAAGACGATGGTTCTTGGGACAAAGGAATGATGAAATTATATGATAATTTCACCAATGACTTTCTTTATCCAAACACCAACAATATGTTAATTTTTGTTGAAAATCATGACACCAATCGTTTCAATCAGACGTACGGAAATGACATCCGAAAATACAAAATGGCAATGGGTTTAATGGCAACGGTTCGCGGAATTCCACAATTGTATTACGGCAGTGAAATTGGTATGACCGGAGACAAAGGCAAAGGTGATGCTGATATCCGTCAAGACTTTCCCGGTGGTTGGGAAAGTGATGAAAATAATGCTTTCATTAAAGAAGGAAGAACTGCGGGACAAAGTGACTATTTTGATTATACTTCCAAATTATTCAATTGGAGAAAAACAAAATCGGTCGTTCATTTTGGGAAGATGACGCATTACATCCCTGAAAACAATGTATATGCTTATTTTAGGTACAATACTAATGAAACTGTCATGGTTCTAATGAACAACAGCAATGAAACCCACACCGTAAATACGCATCGTTTTAAAGAAAATATCAAAGATTTCAAAACCGGAAAGGATGTAATTTCTGAATTAACATTTGACATCACAAACGAAATAATAATAGAACCAAAATCGGTTTTGATTTTAGAATTGAAGTAATTTAAATCCTATAAGACATTTAAGAAAATATAAGAGATCCCTCAAACATAAATGAACTCATAATTTATATGTTTCAAAAAAAATCAATCATTTAATTATAAAAAAAATGAAAAAATATTCAATTCCGTTTTTACTATTAACTATAACAATTTTAATCAGTTGTTCCAGTACAAAAGCTGTTTCTGAGAGCGCTAAAACGCCTTTCGTTTGGGAAGGAGCGAATGTTTATTTCCTAATGACAGACCGTTTTAATAATGGTGACACTTCGAATGACATAAACTTCAACAGAACTAAAACACCAGGAAAACTTCGTGGATTTGAAGGTGGTGACATCAAAGGAATTTCAAAAAAAATTGACGAAGGTTATTTTGATAAACTGGGAATTAATGCCATTTGGTTTACCCCAATAGTGGAACAAATTCACGATGGGGTAGATGAAGGAACGGGATTAAGCTATGGCTTTCATGGGTATTGGGCCAAAGATTGGACGAACTTAGACCCTAATTTTGGCACAAAAAAAGATTTAGCTGCATTAGTAGAGAAAGCACATGCACACGGAATCCGAATCATTCTGGACGGTGTTATCAATCATACCGGACCAGTAACGGCTGAGGATACGGTTTGGCCAAATGACTGGGTGAGAACGGGGCCAATTTGCGATTATAAATCCTTTGCAAATACTACCGCTTGTACTTTGGTAGCGAATCTTCCGGATGTAAAAACAGAGAGCAATCAAAATGTCGCTTTGCCGCCTTTTCTAATCGAAAAATGGAAAAAAGAAGGGCGTTACGAACAAGAAATGAAAGAATTGGATGCGTTTTTTATTCGTACAGGATATCCAAGAGCACCCAAATATTACATCATCAAATGGTTGACCGATTATATTGCTGATTATGGAATTGACGGCTACAGAGGCGATACTGTAAAACATACGGACGAAACGGTTTGGGCCGATTTTAAATCCCAATGTAACTATACTTTTGAAAATTGGAAGAAAAACAACCCGACAAAAGTTTTAGACAATAATGCTTTTTATACGATCGCCGAAGTCTATAATTATGGAATCAGCGGTGGCCAAATTTTTGATTTTGGAGATAAAAAAGTAAACTATTACAAAAATGGATTCAATAACATGATCAATTTCGAATTCAAATGGGATGCCAAAAAAGACTATGAATTTATCTTCTCTAAATATTCTGATAAGTTGAATAATGAACTGAAAGGTTACAGTGTTTTGAACTATTTATCTTCCCATGATGATGGCGGTCCTTTTGACGCAAAACGTACTAAAAGCAAAGAAGCCGGAACAAAATTATTACTGAGTCCGGGACTTTCACAAGTATATTACGGAGATGAATCTGCGCGTTCATTAGTAGTTGAAGGAACTCAAGGCGACGCAACATTGCGTTCCTTCATGAATTGGGACGATATCCAATCAAATCCTGAAACACAAAAAATAGTGCTGCATTGGCAGAAATTAGGTCAATTCAGAAAAAATCATCCTTCTATTGGAGCCGGAATTCATAAGCAAATTTCACCTCAACCCTATACTTTTAGTAGAGCTTTTACCAAAGGAAATTATTCAGATGCTGTAGTTATTGGTCTGGATTTACCGATTGGTAAAAAAGAACTTGCCGTTGGTTCCGTTTTTAAAGATGGAGCTAAAGTAAGAGATGCTTATTCCGGAAAAACAGGAATTGTTTCTGACGGAAAAGTTTCATTTGACACTAATTTTTCATTATTATTAATTGAAAATCAGTAATCTTTAGATTTTTATTTTCATAAAAAAGAGGTTGTCTAAATTGAACTGCCCCCAAATAATTAGACATTATCTGGGGGTATTTTTATGGAAAGAAAAGTCAGTTACAATTATGAATTTAAACTTCGCTGTGTAAATGAAGTTTTAAAAAATCGTCA
>NZ_JBLVPI010000029.1:0-19024 GCF_048284325.1 Flavobacterium esculini
AGCTTTTCTAAATCTTTTTTAGAAAATAAATTTTCTAGTTTGATTCGTACTACTTGCCAGTTTATAAAAGAACGTCTGCGTTGTTGCGGGTGCAAAAGTAGCCCCTTTATTCGCTTTTACAAGCTTTTTTAAAGCTTTTTTTTGACGTTTCCTTAACTTAAACTTTAACTCGCTGGAAACATGCGCCTTGAAACGATACTATTTCCCTCTACCCTCCCGATGCTTCGGGACTATCCAAAGGAAAGGGTGACTAAATAGACAGGATTAGTGACAATCATTATATATTTAGGTAGTGACTACTGCATATATATGAAGCTACAGTACTATATATAGGATAACAAATGAATACCAATGAATGAGATTTATCCTTTGTCGAAATGACAAAGTCTAATGAAATGCAATTAGCAGGTAGAAATGACAAACTCGATTGGAACGATTGCCCGCGTTAGGGATAGTAGTGGAAAGCCCGCAGTACCGCCTTTTTTTTGCGGGACGAGGACTTGCAGCGGATAGCCCGACCCATTATAAAAAAAGAGGCAACTATCCATACTGATAATTGCCTCTTTTTTATAATGGGGAACGCCCAAATAACACTTACTGTTTTAAGTTAGCAGCTCTGGTTTCCCAAGTATCGGTGAGACTGTCATAATCAACAGGTGTTGCAGGTTTTTGATTTTGTAATCTTCCTGAATCGAATGCTCTTACTAATATGGTTTCTATTAAAAAATCTTCATTGACATCGTAAGGTGCATATTTTGTTTTTAGATTAATGTCAAACATGCTCGCTGCAGTATTCGACCAAAAGGCTTTCCAACCGCTTTTGAGATCTCTGACTAGCTCATACGTTGTGATTCCGGTTTGACGATGGATTAACTTAACGAGTATTTGCCCTTGCTTGCGCGATAGTTTTTTTAGTTTTGCTTCAAATTCATTACTAAGATACCCTTCTACTATCTTAAAGTATCTTTTTTTCTCTTTGTTTGTTTTAAGATTTGCCATCCCTCTATTCAGCACTGTTAACCTTTCAGCAGCCAATTTTGCATACGGATAGGTCTTATAAACTCGGTTTTGAAGAATCAAAAATTGCTTTCTTGCTTCGGGATCCAATTTTTCTTTGTGAATTACTATTTCTTCTAATTGTATGGTGTCGTTAAGTATAGAATCATTTTCGGTCAATACATAACCCATCTTGGTTGTATCCTTTGGAGTTACTTGTGCATTGACATATATAGTTGTAAAAAGTAAAAAAAAGAAAAGCTGAATAATCTTCATGGATCGAAAAATTTAATTGCAAAATTATACATTATATATACAACTGTGATGCCAAATTTATAATTTAGCAAAAAAATAATTTCATGAGCACTAAATCAATATTAAAGAAGTCGTCACTTGAGTTTTTAGAAAAATATCTTAACAACGCATCACCTACAGGTTACGAAAGCGACGGGCAAAAATTATGGATGGATTATTTGAAACCTTATGTTGATACTTTTATAACAGACACGTACGGTTCTGCCGTGGGAATTATAAATCCAGATGCTCCTTATAAGGTAGTAATTGAAGGTCATGCTGACGAAATTTCATGGTATGTGAATTACATTACTGATGACGGATTAATCTACGTGATTAGAAATGGTGGTTCTGATCACCAAATTGCACCTTCAAAACGTGTCAATATTCATACTAAAAACGGAATTGTAAAAGGTGTTTTTGGCTGGCCAGCGATCCATACTCGAAACAGAAGTAAGGAAGAAGTAGCTAAAGTTGATAATCTATTTATTGACATTGGTTGCGAAACTAAAGATCAAGTAGATAAAATGGGCGTTCACGTAGGTTGTGTAATTACATATCCTGATGAATTCATGATTTTGAACGAAAACAAATTTGTTTGTCGCGCTATTGACAACCGTATGGGTGGTTTCATGATTGCCGAAGTGGCTCGTTTGTTACACGAAAATAAAATAAAACTTCCTTTTGGATTATATATCACGAATTCTGTTCAGGAAGAAGTAGGTCTTCGCGGTGCAGAAATGATTACCAAAACCATCAAACCTAATGTAGCGATTGTTACCGATGTTTGCCACGACTCTACTACTCCAATGATTGAAAAGAAAATCGAAGGAGAAACAAAAATTGGTAAAGGTCCTGTGGTTACTTATGCTCCTGCTGTTCAGAATAATTTGAGAGAATTGATATTAGAAACTGCAATGGCTAAAGAAATTCCGTTCCAGCGATTGGCTTCTTCTCGCGTAACTGGAACTGACACTGATGCTTTTGCTTATAGTAATGGCGGCGTTGCCTCAGCTTTGATATCATTACCGTTGCGTTATATGCACACAACCGTTGAAATGGTTCATCGTGATGATGTTGAAAATGTGATTAAATTGATATATGAAACATTGTTGAAGTTAGAAAACGAAGAAACATTTTCTTATTTTAAATAGTCTTAGTTTTATTTTGCAAATACAAAAAGCATCATTGTAAATTACGATGATGCTTTTTTAATTTAAATTAAATACTAAAGACTAGCAACAGGTTTTGATTCCGAAAATTTCAAAAACGCTACAGCTTCTTTTGCATTAGATATTTCGGCATATTTTAATGCATTAACACCAATCTCATTTTTTTCCTTTAGTTGTGCTCCACTAGCTAATAATAATTTGATGATTTCAACTTTATTATACCTTGCAGCTATCATCAATGGAGTTAACCCATTTGATTTTTCGTTTACATCAATACCGTATGCGATTAATTTTTTTACAAAATCAATTTCTCCTTTATAGATTGCCATACACAAAGGAGTTACACCTTCATAAATGTAATGGTTGATTTCTTTTTGAGTAAAATAATTGTGATTTGATGCATGTGAAACAGTTGAGAATGTAACTAAAGCAATTCCTAGATAAACGATTGATTTTTTCATGATGATTGATTTTTTGTTAATTGATTGATTTTTTGATGATTTAAATTTTGAACTAATGTTCTATGCAAATATACGTCTAAAGAAAGGTATCTTGTTTTGCAAGGTACTTAATTTTAACAAAATATTAACTTTATGAATTACTATTTAAATCATAACGTACTTATATACAAACGATTTGGTCAGCAAAATTTAACAGTATTTGCGTTTAAAAAATTCTACATATTAAATAATTAAACAAACAACCTCTTCATGCTTTAACAAAAAGTATAGAATTCAAATTATAATTATTCCTTTTTTAGTATTTTTACTTAAACAATTCTTAAAATGCAATCAAAAGCAATAAATGTTAAGGAGTATTTAAAAGAAATTCCCGACGAAAGAAAACAAGCATTTCTTAAACTTAGAGAAACTATAGTTGCTACTATTCCTAAAGGATTTGTTGAACAAATGTCTTATGGAACGATTGGTTACATTGTACCACATTCTATTTATCCTAATGGATATCATTGTGATTCTAAACTACCGTTGCCTTTTGTAAACATTGCCTCCCAAAAGAATTTTATTGCGGTTTATCATATGGGAATTTATGCTAATCCGGAATTATTGCAATGGTTTATTTCGGAACATCCAAAATACAGCAATCAAAAATTGGATATGGGAAAAAGTTGCATTCGATTTAAAAAGTTTGACCATATCCCTTTTGATTTAATTGCAGAACTCATGCAAAAAATGTCTGTCAATGACTGGATCAATTGTTACGAGTCACAAATTAAAAAATCAAAATAATTATTAACCTTAAATTATGAAGCTATGAACATTATCAAAAAAATTATTCTAGGACTATTAGCAATTGTTTGCCTAGTATTGATTATTGCTTTATTCCTGCCGAAAAACTATGCTGTAGAACGGGAAATCACTATCAACCAACCCAAAGACAGTGTTTTCAATTATATTAAATACGTTAAAAATCAAGATAATTTTAGCGTCTGGAATAGAAAAGATCCAAAAATGATTAAGACATTTTCAGGAACTGACGGCACGATAGGATTTGTATATTCATGGAATAGCCAGGATAAAAACGTAGGTATTGGAGAACAGGAAATTAAAAAAATCATTGAAGGAGAACGTATTGATTTTGAACTACGCTTTAAAGTTCCTTTTGAATCAACCGATAATGCTTATATGACAACGGAAGCCATTTCACCAAATCAAACTAAAGTAAAGTGGGGATTTGATGGAAAAATGCCTTATCCAATGAATTTAATGTTACCTATAATGAATATGGAAGAAATGCTTGGTAAAGATTTACAAGATGGATTGAATAATCTAAAAATCTTTTTAGAGTAATAATGGTATGCTATTAAAGGCAAAAACCGCAATTCAATTCAGAATTGCGGTTTTTATTTTTCTTAAAAGTCTTTTTATTTCTTCGCTAAATAAGCCAAAACATTTTTTTCGATTCTTTCATCAATATTTGAAATATCAGCTTTTACAAATTTCTCGCCTAGAATATTTTCGTATAACTCAATGTATCTTTCAGAAACCGTTTCTATATATTCATCTGTCATCTCAGGAATTTGCTGTCCTTCCAGCCCTTGAAAACCATTTTCAATTAACCAACGACGAACAAACTCTTTTGATAATTGTTTTTGTTCCTCTCCTTTATCTTGTCTTTCCTGATATCCTTCTGCATAAAAGTAACGAGACGAATCAGGTGTGTGAATCTCATCAATCAAAACGATTACACCCTCTTTGGTTTTACCAAATTCATATTTTGTATCAACCAAAATCAATCCGCGACTGGCAGCAATTTCAGTTCCTCTTTGAAATAATGCTCTGGTATATTTTTCTAAAACCAAATAATCTTCCTCAGAAACTATTCCTTTAGAAAGAATATCGACTCTTGAAATATCAGCATCATGTTCTCCGTTATCCGCTTTGGTAGTTGGTGTAATAATTGGTTCGGGAAATTTATCGTTTTCTTTCAAACCTTCCGCCATTGTAACGCCACAAATTTCTCTTTTGCCAAGGGCATATTCACGAGCAGCATGACCGGAAACATATCCACGTATTACCATTTCCACTTTGAAAGGATCACATAAATGACCAACAGCTACATTAGGATCCGGAGTTGCAATTAACCAATTAGGAACAATATCTTGTGTTAATTCCATGAATTTAGTAGCAATTTGATTTAGGATTTGACCTTTATATGGAATTCCTTTTGGTAAAACTACGTCAAAAGCCGAAAGCCTATCCGTGGCAACCATTACTAAAAGATCATCATTTATATTATAAACTTCTCTTACTTTACCTCTGTAAACAGATTTCTGATTTGGAAAATTAAAATTAGTAGTTGTGATGGTGTTACTCATTATTATTAGTGTTGTGTTTTTTTTACGTAGCTGCAAATTTATGATTATTTTGGAAAGAAAAGCAAAGAATCATTCATCATACGACCACAAATAAATACTTGCATCAAAAATTCAGAAATCATTCCAAACAGAAGTCTAGCATATCAGGGCATTTGCTTTAAAAAAATAGCAATTCAATTATTCAAATTTTATAAAATCTGCCGAATCTGCTAAATCTGCGTGCCTAATTTTTCACGCAGATTTAACAGATTTACGCAGATTCTAAATTAAAAATTTTACTTTGTTAGTCCTAAAAGAGAATGTCCTGCATGCACATAACTTCTACTCTGCTTCTGAAGTATGCTTTTTTAATAATTTTTTGGACAGGTATTTAGCAACTCCTTCATTATCATTAGTTGAAATCACTTCTAAATGAGAAAGTTTATCCTTCAAACTATCAGGAGCATTTCCCATGATTAATCCTTTACCGGTTGATTTAAGCATATTTTCATCATTGAATCCATCTCCAAAAGCTATTGCTTCATGGAAAAGCAGATTTTCTTTTTCTAAAATTTTTGCAATCGCAACACTTTTGTCTACTGATTTGTCCATAAATTCCAAACAAAGCGGAAGACTAAAAGCATGACTAAAAAGCGAGGAATGATTTTCTAAGATTTGTTCTCTTAGTTCCAATAATTTTGAATGGGTATCATGAGTAAAAAATACTTTTATAGCACTTAAATCTTCAACTTTACTAAAATCTACCAGTTCCGGATGATAATTTAATTCCGTTTGAAAGCTATTTAGTTTTTCATTGTGTTTGTTGGTTTGCCAAACATTTTCTCTAAACAAAACGGTTGTAATCTCCGGGTCAATATCTAAAGACAGGACTGACTTTACGGCCTCACTTTCCATATCAACAGAGAAAAGAAGTTCTTTTTCTGGGGAATGAATTCTTGCTCCATTAGAGGTAACCAAATAAAGAGGAATCTCTAAACGTTCCACAATAGGCATTGCGTCTAAATGGTGGCGACCTGTAGCAACAATAATTAAATAATTTTGATTGTGGAGTTCTTGAAAAACACTTTTTGTATATTCTGAAATTTTGTGGTCTGAATTGAGTAAAGTTCCGTCTAAATCGCTGATCACGACTTTTATTTTTTCTTGTATCATCTTTCGTTTTTCACTGTCATTTTTAATTATTCCAAATTTATTACATTTTAAAGAGATAAGCAAAGAAAACGGGGAGTTGTAGAAAAAATAGTAGGGATTTTACATTTCAATAAAAATGATTTAACATCGCTCGTGAAGTTCTAAAATGCAAGTAATTTATGTAATACTTTTAACACAGATTACTCCTTTTCTTTTTTAATTTCATGAAGTTTAGTGAATTAAATTTGAAGCGAAAAGCAAGTAAAAACATCATTCTATGTCCCCATCTTTTCGCTCCAAAAATTAAACTTTTCTATTCTTTAATCATTATTCTCAATCATCTTATATGCATCAATTACTTTTTTGACCAATCTATGTCTTACAATGTCTTTATCATCGAGATAAATAATCCCAATTCCATCGACATCTTTTAAAACTAACAATGCTTCTTTAAGACCGGAAATGGTTCTTCTTGGTAAATCGACTTGACCTGGATCACCGGTAATCATGAATTTAGCGCTTTTTCCCATACGGGTTAAGAACATTTTCATTTGGGAATGCGTTGTGTTTTGGGCTTCATCCAAGATTACAAAAGCATTATCCAACGTCCTTCCACGCATGAATGCCAAAGGAGCAATTTGGATAATTCCTTTTAAAATATAATCCTCCAGTTTCTCATTTGGTAACATATCCCTTAGCGCATCATACAAAGGCTGCATATAGGGATCCAGCTTTTCCTTCATATCACCAGGAAGAAATCCTAGGTTCTCCCCTGCTTCTACTGCTGGACGCGTAAGTATAATACGTTTGACTTCTTTTTCTTTAAGTGCTTTTATGGCCATGGCAACACCTGTATAGGTTTTTCCGGTTCCTGCAGGTCCAACAGCAAAAACCATGTCATTTTTTGCCATAGTGTCCACCAACAATTGTTGATTGGCAGTCATTGCCTTAATGATTTTTCCACCTACACCATGCACTAATATTTTATCTTGTCCTTGGAATTTTTTTTCTTCCTGACCATCTCCAAGGATAACACGTTCAATTACATTGTTATCAATATTATTGTATCGTGAAAAGTGCACCATTAACCGTTGAAATCGCTTTTCAAACTCGTCTAAAACCTCTTTTTCTCCAAAAGCTTTTAAGGTTGTTCCCCGAGCAACAATCTTCAATTTTGGGTAGTATTTTTTAATTGTTTCAAGATGAGTGTCTTGAGCGCCCCAAAAGTCTTTTGGAGCGATGTCTATGAGCTCGATTATTCTTTCGTTCAAATGAGGTAGTTTTAAATTAGAATTAATTTTTTTATAAATCAATTGGCTGTCGGGTATATTTCTAGTTTTTAAATAGAATTTGTTTTTTGTTTTTCGTTTTTTGAGTTTACTATTATTAGCTTTGCACTTCTCAAATTTAATAAAATAAGGTTTACATAACACCAATAGTTATAAACAAATTTATGTCAATAATTACCCTTACTACCGATTACGGCTTGAAAGACCACTTTGTAGGTGCGTTGAAAGGGAAGATTTTATCTGAGTATTCCGATGCATCCATTATTGATATTTCTCACGAAATAGACCCATTCAACACGGTAGAAGCGAGTTACATTATTGGCGCCTCCTATGCGAGTTTTCCAAAAAGTACTGTTCACCTCATTGGAGTCGATATGGAATCCAATAAAGAAAATCAACATATCGTTATGCAATGGAACGATCATTATTTTATTGCTGCCGATAATGGCATTTTGAGTATGCTTTCGCAAAAGATTGTACCGCAAAAAATGGTTGCCATTAATATTCATGACCGTTTACATAATGAAGCCACTGATCTTGATGTTTTTGTAAAAGTAGCCTGCCATATTGCCAAAGGTGGTTTAATGAATGTTATTGGTAAAGAAATAAATACCATCAAGCAAGTCACCGACTTACAGGCTGCAATAGCCGTTGACGGTAATTCTTTGAAAGGACATGTCATTTACATTGACCATTTTGGGAATGTAGTGACCAATATAACTAAGAAATATTTTATTGAAGTTGCTAAAGGACGGCCTTATGAAATTGTCATGAAAACCAAAAATATCAAAACCATTTTGCCTAATTATTCGGCGATTGCGAGTTCTGATAAATATCCGATAAAATATTATGAAGGGGAAAAATTGGCCATTTTCAATGAAGCCGGTTTTCTAGAAATTGCCATTTTCAGAAGCAATCCTTCTAAAGTTGGTTCTGCGAATAGTTTATTGGGATTGAATTATAGGGATGTTGTAACTATAAAATTTATTTAAAGATTTTTGATTGCAGATTTATGATTTCAGATGTAAATCAACTTAATATGAAAACAATTATAAAAATTAGATTTAAAAATTTAAAACAGAATTATCTAGAAGTAGCGCAATTTATTAAAAACCAATCTAGTAAAGAAAAATTTGCATCAAATCAAGAATTGCAATGATTTAAACCTATATCTGAAATCAAAAATCGTTAATCTCCAATCATAAATCAAATGTTTGTACGAATTGTAAAATTGAGTTTTCACGAGGAAAATATTCCTGCGTTTTTAGAAAACTTCGAGTTAATGAAAGATAAAATACGAAATGCTCCAGGGAATCGTTTGTTAGAGCTGTATCATGATAAAAACAACAAAAGCATTTTCTTCACTTACAGCTATTGGGAAACCGAAGCGGATTTAGAAAATTACAGAAATTCTGAACTTTTTTATGATGTTTGGACATTCACCAAGAAATTATTCAACGACAAACCAGAAGCTTGGAGTGTGGATAAATTAGTAAGTCTAGAATAAAAAATAGTTTAAAGTTTAAGGTTGAAAGTTGTTGGATTGGGAACTTTAAACTTTAAACATTTAAAACCTCAAACAAAAAAAAATGAAATCAATAGTATTACGAGAAATAAAATCTTTTTTTGGTTCACCTATTGGCTATTTGGTTATCGCCATTTTTCTAATTATCAACGGATTGTTTCTTTGGGTTTTCGAAGGAGATTACAATATTTTGAATACTGGTTTTGCCGATTTGACTCCGTTTTTCACATTAGCGCCATGGATTTTTATTTTCCTGATTCCGGCCGTTACGATGCGCAGTTTTTCGGATGAGAAAAAACAAGGAACATTAGAATTATTGCTGACGAAACCTTTGAGTATTTGGCAAATTGTAAATGGGAAATTTCTTGGAGCCTTGCTTTTAATAGTAATGGCAATTATCCCAACATTTATTTATGTAAAAGTAATTTCCAGTTTAGGAATGCCCGAAGGAAATATTGATATAGGAAGCACGGTTGGTTCCTATTTTGGATTATTATTCCTGATTGCTGGCTATTCTTCCATTGGAATATTTACTTCTACCCTTTCGGATAACCAAATTGTGGCATTTATTGTTGCGGTTTTTTTATGCTTTTTTCTGTACTTCGGTTTTGAAGGTCTGGCTACGGTGATACCAACAATTTCAAACTTTATTTCGGCTTTAGGAATGCAAGATCATTATAAAAGTATGAGCCGAGGCGTAATAGACACCAGAGATATTATCTATTTTGTAAGCATAACAGTCGCATTTCTTTCGTTTACTGTTTATAATCTAAAATCTTTCAAATCGTAATGAATACAGCTAAAAAAAACAATATAAAATCCGTTGCAATCACCATCGTTGTTTTATTGCTTTTGAATGCAATAGGAAGTTCGTTTTTTCATCGTTTTGATTTAACCAAAGATAAAAGATATACGCTTTCAGCCACGTCATTGCAGATTATCAAACAAGTAAAAAATCCTTTGTCTATAAAAGTATATATGCAAGGTGATTTACCGGCTGAATTCAAGCGATTACAGCAAGAAACCCGGCAATTACTCGAAGAATTTCAAGCCTACAACAAAAATATTATTTTCGAATTTGTAAATCCATTGGAAAACAAAGACGAAAGTATGGATAACATAAAAGAGTTGTATCGCAAAGGACTCACTCCAATAAATATAACGGTTGATGACAAAGGAAAACAATCCCAGGCAATGGTTTTTCCTTGGGCAATTGCAGTTTATAACAATAAAGAAGTTAATATTCCTTTGTTGAAAAATAGAATGGGCGCTTCCACTACCCAAAAAGTGATTGGTTCGGTACAACATCTGGAATATTCAATTGCAGATGCCTTGAACAAAATTACTAAAGACAAACAAAAGACAATCGCTGTTATAAAAGGGAACGGCGAGCTTCAGGATGTATTAATGGCTAAGTTTCTGATGCAAGTAAGAGAAAGTTATCATATTGGTCCCTTTACTTTAGATTCGGTTGCAAAAAATCCAGCAGGAAGTTTAGAAGCTTTAGAAAAATACGACTTGGCAATCATTGCTAAACCAACCGAAACTTTTTCGGATGCAGAGAAACAAGTTTTAGACCAATACATTATCAACGGAGGTAAAACATTGTGGCTTGTAGATCAAGTAGCTGTTGAGATGGACAGTTTATACAATTCTGCTGGTGCTACTTTAGCGTATCCACGAGATTTGAATTTGAATGATATGTTCTTCAAATACGGCATTCGAATCAATCCAGATATTATAAAAGACGAACGTGGAAGTCCCATAAAACTGGCTACGGGAGAACAAGGAAGTGCTACTCAATTTCAAGAATTTAACTGGAAATTTGCACCTCAGGTTTATCCTAACAATCCGCATCCAATTGTGAAAAATTTAGGCGGAATCCGGTTTGATTTTGCTAATCCTATCGATACGTTGAAAAACGGAATTAAGAAAACGATTCTGCTACAATCCTCACAATATTCGAAAAAAATAGGCACTCCAACAGAAGTGAATTTGAATAGTGTTACCGAGGAAACTTCGCCTACTGAATACCTGAATAAAGGGAATATTCCGCTTTCCGTTTTATTGGAAGGCACGTTTCATTCGATGTTTGAAAATCGAGTTTTGCCATTTGACCAAAAAACATTTGAAACCAAAGGAAAAGACAATAAAATGATTGTGATTTCTGATGGAGATTTAATTAAAAACCAATTGGATAAAAACTTTCAGCCCGTAGAATTAGGTTACGATCAAAGATCTGGAAATTTGTATGACAATAAAGATTTTCTCATAAATTGTGTCAATTACCTATTGGATGACAACGGACTTATTAACATTCGAAGTAAGGATCTTGATTTGCCATTATTGGATAAAGAAAAAGTTTATGAAAACTATAGCGCTACGCAATTCATAACTATCGGGCTTCCAATTCTAATTTTAGTGCTTTTTGGTGTTCTATTTACTTTCCTTCGAAAAAGAAAATACAGCAAGTAGATGTTAATAAAAAAGTTTCCAAACTAGAATTGTTTACGATATATTTGTAAAATGTATCGTATTTTGAATATAAAGAAATACGTTAAAAAATAAAACAAAACAGATGAAATTTATAGTATCGAGTTCGTACTTATTGAAACAATTACAAGTTTTAGGTAACGTTATCAACAGTAGTAATACTTTGCCTATTTTAGATAACTTTCTATTTGATTTAGATCACAATGTGCTAACAGTTTCTGCATCCGATTTAGAGACTACAATGTCTGCTACTTTAGGAATTGATTCGGAGAGCAAAGGAAGTGTTGCTGTTCCTGCAAAATTACTTTTGGAAATCCTTAAAACATTCCCTGAGCAGCCATTAACTTTTACAGTTGAGGAAAACAGTACGATTGAAATCAGTTCCAATTCTGGAAAATATGCTTTGGCTTATGCTCCTGGTGCTGAATTTCCTAAATCTGTAAACTTAGACGATCCATCTGTAACGCTTGTCCCTGCTGATGTTTTGGCAACAGCCATAAGCAAAACAATATTTGCTGCCGGAAATGATGATTTACGTCCGGTAATGTCAGGTGTCTTTTTTCAGTTTTCTCCACAAGGATTAACATTTGTTGCCACTGATGCGCACAAATTAGTAAAATATGCCCGTACCGATGTAACGGCTTCACAAGTGGCTGATTTTATTATGCCAAAGAAACCTTTGAACATCTTAAAAAATATTCTTGGAACTTCGGATGCTGAAGTTAAAATTGAATACAACGATTCGAATGCTACTTTTTCTTTCGATAATTATGTTTTAATGTGTCGTTTAATTGATGGAAAATATCCAAATTACGAAGCGGTAATCCCAAAAGAAAATCCCAATAAATTAATGATTGACCGTTCTCTATTTTTGAGTTCTGTTCGTCGTGTAGCCATTTTTTCGAATAAAACTACACACCAGATTCGTTTGAAAATCGCTGGTGCAGAGTTGAATGTTTCTGCCGAAGATATCGATTACTCCAATAAAGCGGAAGAACGATTGACTTGTGATTATCAAGGTGATGATATGCAGATAGGATATAATTCTCGTTTCTTAACTGAAATGTTGACTAATCTACAATCTGATATGATTATGCTTGAAATGTCATTGCCAAACAGAGCCGGAATCCTTACCCCTGTTGATGGATTAGAAGAAGGAGAAACTGTTACCATGCTTGTGATGCCGGTAATGCTAAACAGCTAGTTTGTCCGATACCCAATTTCAGGCTTAAATCTTAAAAAATACGCTATTAACCAAACCATTTTTATATTTAAAAAACCCGCAACTTCCTAACCAGAATTGCGGGTTTTTTTTGCCTTCTCCCTCTCCAAAGGACAAAGAGTTAAAATGAAAAACAATTTACAGACAATTTTACAATCAATTTAGGTTTTAAGAACCATTTGGGCGTGCCACCATTAGAAAAAGGGGGCTACTTATAGCATCGCTTAATTGTCCCCTTTCCCTAATGTTGTCAGGCTGTTGCCGCTACTTCGGTAGCTTGGCCCATCCTTCACGCATGCTCTGCTAGTGAGATTGTTTAGTTCCTCGCAATGAAAACTGACCACTGATTACTACTCCCTAAATCACGCCCATTTTTTTCATTAGGAACGTAGCACTTCTATTTTTACAAATACCGTTACGTAGTTTATAATCAAAATGCAAGTCATCGTTGATAATCTCTACTTCAAAACATTTGTTGGTGAGAACATTTGGATACTCATTTCTAGTCAGGCAAACTTCAATATCATGTGTAGCGATAGCTCCAATAGCTTTTTTTTGAATTACTTTTTTGACTACTTCTATGGTTCCATTTCGTTTATCATCTGAATTGGTACCTCGCAATATTTCATCTAATAAAATAAATGCGGATCTGTTTTCTAATTCGTCCATAATTAGCTTTAAGCGTTTAATCTCGGCAAAGAAATACGATTCACTATCAGATAAAGAATCAGATAATCGCATGGAAACTAAAACGGGTAATGGATGGATATTAGCCTGACTGGCACAAACTGGCGAACCTATTCCTGACAAAACGATATTAATTCCTAAACTTCTCAAAAAAGTGCTTTTCCCTGACATATTTGAGCCTGTCAAAATCATGAAGGATTCGGGATTAAAACTCACATCATTCCCTACTCTAGTTTCCTTATTTAGTAATGGATGTCCTAAATTAGTGAAGTCAATTTCATAATTGGTGTTTAAATTTGGAAACACGAACTCCGGATTATTATATGAGAGATTCGCCAAACTATTCAACATTTCAAATTCACCTATGACTTCCAACCAATCTTCAAGTGCTTCAGTATGGTCTTTTTTCCATTCAATCAAACCTTTTAATACATGAAAATTAAATAGAAAAGTTCCGTTGAATAATAATCCCGTAACAAAATTTCCAATGCTATCCATATTAGAAAACAGTGAAGCCAATTGTTTCAAATGAACACTTGCATTTTCTTTTTTGAATGTCAGTTTTTGTTGTAAATTTATTAGTTTTTCGGACTGAAAAGATTCACTTTCGACTCTTTCTATCAATAAACCGTATTGATTAATGATTTTATCAATGTTGGATGCATTGGCTATTTCAATTTGAATACGCTTTAAATATTTGCCTAAGAACCCCAAATTAAAAACAAATAGAATTGACAATAGCGATAAAAACGTTGGATTTGATGTGATTAAATAGCCAACACCAGTCCCCAAGAAGAGAGTTGGTGTAATAAAGGAAACTACTATACTTGTTTTAGACAATGGAGTACTTTCGAATTTACTCCATTGCAATAAAGCTTCATAACTAGATTTATTGTCGTCACTTATTTTGGCCAAAGCCAAAAATTCGTGACGCCAATCTAATTTTTTAGATAATTCTTTTACGGCTTCGTGATTTCCAACAATTTCTTCATTAGGCAAAAGCGTTAAAAGTTGTTTTGCCAATGTTTTTTTTCCAATAAACATTGCAGTTCTATTCAGATTTTGAAATAAAGAATGCTCCCCAAAAATATCCAAATCATAGGCGTAAGGATGGTGAAAATCATTGAATTCCTGTCCGTTTTCAAAAGGGGTTATTTTTCTATCCAAATAGGAAATTTCGTTTTCATTAATTTCCAATAGCGCTTGTTTGATTTGCTTTTTAAAAACCAACTTGGAATGAAAACGCATCAAAATTATAAATAATCCGAAAAGGAACACAGCCAAAGCGATAAAAATAACTTCGCTCGTTTTAATAAAATAATACATGGAAACAAAAAAAAATACAATAGTAAAAAGCCTGAAAATGCTGATACTATTGTATTTTTTATTGATTGTATTTAATTCTGCCGAAAAGCTTTTCTTTTTTGCTTTGTATACTTCCATAATTCAAATTGATGAACTACAAATATAGTGCTTACAACAACAAATAATCTGCTGGAACATTAGAATACTCAACTATAAATATCCGACAAATGACATTATTTATACAACTATTAAATTTTAAGACTTCTTTAATCAATATGAATGGCCAAAATTGGTATATCAAAATTAGTTACTACTTTTTTTGTAAAACTTGGTTTAAACAGCCCCTCAAAAAAGCCTCTTTTATAAGTAAGCATCGTTAACACATCAATATCTTTATACAAAATAAAGTCTAAAATAGTTTCTTTTATTTCGTCACTAATAATAACAAAAAACTCAATAGGTTCCTGCAGAAACTCGGTCTCCCATTTTTCTATTGTATCTTTTGAAACATCAGAACTACTCGTTTTTACATATAGACACTTCACTTTAGCATTTGTTTTTTTTGCAATATCTAATACGGTTTCTAGTGCTTTTTTATCCTTCGGTCTAAAACGAGTCGTAAATCCAATAGTTTCTATTTTTTTAAATTTTGCTTCCAATGGGACACATAACATAGGAACATCAATCCCTATGATGGCAGAACCAGCATTACTTCCCACAAAAAAAGCTTCCCATCCGGTAACACCAGAAGTACCCATCACAACAAAATCTATTTTATCTTCTTTAATTGCTCTTTTAATATTAAAAAGCAAATCACCGTCCATAAGTCTGTGCGTCATCTTAATTTTATCGAGATTCCGTTCTTCAGCTATAGCGTGAAGCTTTGGAATCTCTTCTTTAAACATATCAAATTGGGATAACTCCAATGAATCATAGATGACTGCATAATTTTCAGGAAAAAACTGATTATCAAATACAGGCAATTCAAACGTGTGCAATAAAATGAGTTCACCCTGAACTATTTTTGCAAATTCTAAAGCATGCACAAAGGCATTATTGGCCACTTCAGAAAAATCTGTTGGGAATAGAATTCTTTTCATTATCTATAAGTATTAAAATGATTCGTTTATCAAATTTAACTACAACAAGCTACCGTTAACATGATGATGATTAGTGATTTAATAAAATAAAAAAAAACAATACTTTATATGCTAATAGAGTTCAAATTAATTTTATTCATGAATAGCGAGAATAGGTACATTGACATGAAAGGCTAATTTTTTAGAGAGACTGATTTTAAATAATTTCTCAAAGAAATTTTTATGATAGACATGCATCGCAATCATACTAATTTTATGCAATTCAATAAAATTCAAAATAATTCCTTCCACATCATTGTCAGCCATAGAATGCAACAAAATGTCCTGGTTATTAACCATTTGATTCCAATCTTCCATACCGTTATTTTTGTTTTCATGATGATATTTTTGAACACGCAAACAATCTATATGTGCCTTAAAATATTTAGCCAATACCATCACCTTTTTCAAAGAATCAATGTCTTCGGTTCTAAATTGAGTGATAAAAAGTATTTTTTTAATGGGTTGATATTGGCAATGTTCCGGAATTGCTAAAACAGTAGTTTTGACATCATTCATCACTTTGGTTGCAACCGTACCCAAAAAAGTTTCTTTTAATCCCGTGGCGCCTTTAGTTCCCATCACTACAAAATCAATGGCATCTTCCTTAGTCATTTTTTGGATTTCATGAATTAGATTTCCCAAAATCAAAACATGGCTTATTTTAATATGTTCCAAATTATTTTTTTCAGCAATGCGTCTTAAAACAGGAACTTCGTCTTTGTAGTTTTCAAAATTACTTAACTCAGTAACATCATAAACTTCATGCAAATATTCCGAAATATTAATATAATTGGCCTGTGGCAACTGATAAACATGCAACGTAATAATTTCAGCACTTATGGAATCTGCTAATTTTAATGCGTAAATAAAAGCGTTATTAGAAGCATTGGAAAAGTCGGTTGGAAATAGAATTTTCTTCATGATGCCTATTAATTAATTATTGGCCAATTATTCACATAAAATTACAACAAAAAAATAAATTAATCAATATAATTATCTGATTGTCTTTATTTTAAATACAAATAAAGTTAGTGGTTTTATAAGAGAATCTTGTTGCTCTGCAAGTTTTACTTACTTTTGCATAAAATTGAAATAAAAATATGATACCTCACGATTCTATAGTGGCACTAGCAACTCCTTCAGGAGCTGGAGCAATAGCGGTAATTCGAATTTCTGGCGAAGATGCCATAGTTATTGGTAATTCTGTTTTTCGATCCATTAAAAACAAAAATTTATTACAACAAAAAACACATACGCTACATTTAGGGCATATCACTGATGATAACAAAACTCTGGATGAAGTCTTAGTCTCCATTTTTAAAGGTCCAAACTCCTATACAGGCGAAAATACAATAGAAATATCCTGTCATGGTTCTACCTATATCCAACAGCAAATTATCCAGCTTTTGCTTCGAAAAGGATGTCGTATGGCAAATGCGGGCGAATTTACATTACGAGCATTCCTAAATGGAAAACTGGATTTATCTCAAGCCGAAGCTGTAGCGGATTTAATTTCGTCAGACAATGAAGCCTCTCACCAAATTGCAATGCAACAAATGCGCGGTGGTTTCTCCAATGAAATAGCTAAACTACGTGAAGAATTATTAAATTTTGCTTCGCTAATCGAACTCGAATTGGACTTTGCCGAGGAAGATGTGGAATTTGCAGATCGTACCCAATTTCATGAATTACTGAGCCGAATTGAGTTTGTTCTCAAGCGTTTAATCGATTCGTTTGCGGTGGGGAATGTCATCAAAAACGGAATTCCTGTGGCGATTGTCGGTGAGCCAAATGTAGGCAAATCAACTCTTTTAAATGCTTTATTGAATGAAGAACGGGCCATAGTTTCGGAGATTGCTGGAACCACACGTGATACTATTGAAGATGAATTGGTTATTGGCGGCATCGGTTTTAGATTCATAGACACGGCAGGAATTAGGGAAACCGAAGATGTGGTGGAAAGCATTGGAATTAAAAAAACTTTCGAAAAAATAGAGCAGGCACAAGTAGTCGTTTTTCTTTTTGACAGTTCTGAGTTTAAAATTTCAGGTTTAAAATTGAAAGTGGAACTGGAGAAAATTAAGAATCAATTTCCACTGAAACCCTTAGTTATTATTGGAAACAAAGCCGATAAACTGACTGAAACTGAAATCCAAAATATCAAATCGGAGATTCCAGAAATCTTACTTATTTCTGCTAAAGAGAAACTAGGCGTTGAGGATTTAAAAAATCAATTGCTCTCGTTTGTGAATACCGGTGCTTTACGAAATAACGAAACAATCGTTACGAACACAAGACATTACGATTCTTTACTAAAAGCGTTAGACGAAATACAAAAAGTAAAATTTGGTCTTGAAACTAACTTATCCAGCGACTTGATGGCGTTAGATATTAAGGAAGCACTGTATCAATTTGGGATGATTACCGGTCAGGTTACTAATGATGAATTGTTAGGTAATATATTTGCTAATTTCTGCATCGGAAAATAACAGAACAAAACAAACAAATACAAAACCATCAAAAACACTTGTAAATCCTTGTTAAACAAGGTTTGTATATTTTTACAAATATAGGTTTATTCTGTTATGTTTTGTGTTTTTATGTTTATATTTGTACCTTATTTGTACCTCATCAGGATTTGACGGTTTATCTGTACCTTAAAATCCTTTTTTTTGCACTTAATTACACTTAAATTGTCTTAATGATATTAAAAGATATAAAATGAGCAGTAACATAACTATTCAAAGGATTTGCCAAAACTGTAAAAATGAATTTATAGCAAAAACCACGGTAACGAAATTTTGCAGTATGAAGTGTGCAAATTCCAGTGATATTGACCACCCAATTCCAATTTAAAGTGACCACCTGATTCCAATTCAAAATGACCACCTAATTCCGGAGCAAAATGACCACCTCCATTTTTCATTAAAAA